>NZ_BSPB01000010.1:68969-118833 GCF_030160815.1 Hydrogenophaga electricum
GGGGCTGCGGAACCAGGCTTCGAACAGCTGCTGGAAGACCTCGATGTCCTGCGGCCGGCTGATCAGCACGGCCTGCAGGGCGGCGCGCAGGTCGTCGCGGCGCTCCAGCCCGACCCAGCGCAGCGACGCCTGGGCCAGGGCCAGGCGGCTGCTGTCCACCGGCACGCCGGCGCGGCGCAGCGCCCGGCCGAAGCCGGTGAGGTTGTCGGGCAGCTTGCCGCTGCGGGCGTCGCCGAGCTGCATGGCGCCTCAGATGGCGGGGGACGGGGCGGGTGCCGCCCGGGGGGCTGAGGAAAACGGGGCGCGGTTCATGCGGCGAGCAGTTGGTCGATCAGCGGCAGCAGCGCGGCCACGTCTTCGCGCTGCTTGAACAAGATGCCGGCCGTGCCCTGCACCACTTCCGGGTCGAGCACGAGCGTGTCCAGTGCCACCAGGGCCTTGGCCCATTCCACGCTTTCGGCGATACCTGGCGCGCGCTGGAAGGCATTGGCAAAGGGCTGCGAACGCAGGCGGCCCACAAAGGCGCTGACCTGGGCCGACAGCGCATCGCCCGCGTCGGGCACCTGGCTGCGCACGATGGCGAGTTCGCGCTCGCGGTCGGGGTAGTCCATCCACTGGTACAGGCAGCGGCGCTTGACGGCGTCGTTGAGGTCGCGCGTGCGGTTGCTGGTCAGCAGCGTCACGGGCGTGGCCTGCGCGCGGATGGTGCCCAGTTCCGGGATGCTGACCTGGTATTCGCCCAGGTATTCGAGCAGAAAGGCTTCGAAGGGCTCGTCGGCCCGGTCCACCTCGTCGATCAGCAGCACCGCGCCCGGTGGCGGGGCCTGCAGTGCCTGCAGCAGGGGGCGGCGGATCAGGTAGCGCTCCTGGTAGACCTCGCGCTCGATCTGCTCCGGGCTGGCACCGCCGCCGCCAGACCGCGCCGAGGGGGCGGCAGCCTCTTCGGCGGCCCCGCCCGTGCCGAACGTGGGCACTCTCAGTTCCGCCGCACGCATGTGCAGCAACTGGGCCGTGTGGTTCCATTCATAGAGGGCTTCGCGCTGCTCCATGCCGTCGTAACACTGCAGGCGGATCAGCGGACGCCCCAGCACCCGGGCCAGGGCCTTGGCCAGTTCGGTCTTGCCCACGCCGGGTTCGCCTTCGAGCAGCAGCGGCCGCTCCAGCCGCAGGGCCAGAAAGACCGCAGTCACCAGCGCCCGTGGCGCGTGGTAGCCCTGGGCCACCAGCGCGGCGGTGAGCGCGTCGATCGAACCGGCGGCGGAGGGCGGGGGTGCGGGGCCTTGGCCTGCCGTCATGGGCGCGTTCAGCCGTTGGCCCGGGCCACCGCGAGGCGGGCCTGTACCTTGATCAGTTGCGCCCGGTAGGCGGCGCTGGCGTGCAGGTCGCTGTTGAGCTCGCTGGCATCCACCGCCACCGCGTCCACGGCTTGCGGCGTGAAGCTGGCGTTGAGTGCGGCTTCCAGCCCCGCGTGGCGGAACACGCCGTTGCCGGCGCCGGTGATGGCCACGCGCACGCCGCTGTCGGTCTGGGCGACGAACACGCCCACCAGCGCAAAGCGCGAGGCCGGCTGGCGGAACTTGGCGTAGCCGGCCTTGCGCGGCGCCGGGAAGTGAATGGCCTTGATGAGCTCGCCCGGTTCCAGCGCGGTGGTGTACATGCCCTGGAAGAAGTCGTCGGCCGCGATCTGGCGCCGGTCGGTGTGCACCGAGGCGCCCAGAGCGAGCACGGCGGCGGGGTAGTCGGCGGCCGGGTCGTTGTTGGCGACCGAGCCCCCGAGCGTTCCCATGGCGCGCACCTGCCGGTCGCCGATGCCCCCGGCCAGGGCCGCGAGTGCGGGGATGGCTTGCTGCACATCGGCACTGCCGGCCACGGCTTCATGGCGCGTCATGGCACCGATCATCACCCCGGCACCTTCGCGGCGGATGCCCGCGAGTTCGGGCACTAGGCCCAGGTCGATCAGGGTTTCGGGCTGCGCCAGGCGCTGCTTGAGCGAGGCGATCAGGGTCTGGCCTCCGGCCAGGGCCTGCCCGCCCGCGCCGATCTGCTGCAGGGCCTGGGCCAGGGTGGTGGGCTGTTCAAGGGTGAAGGCATACATGGGGATCTGCTCCTCGAAGGAAATGGGCTGGCCGCGGGGCGCCGCCACCACGGGCGGCGCTCCTCGGGATCACGACCGGGCCGCCTGAATGGCCTCCCACACGCGGTGCGGGCTGGCGGGCATGTCCAGGTCCTTGACGCCCAGTGGCGCCAGGGCATCGAGCACGGCGTTGATGACCGCCGGCGGCGAGCCGATGGCCCCGGCCTCGCCACAGCCCTTGGTGCCCAGCGGGTTGGTGGTGCAGGGCGTGCAGACGTGGCCCAGCTTGAACTCGGGGAAGTCGTCGGCGCGCGGCATGGTGTAGTCCATGAACGAGCCGGTGACCAGTTGCCCGGTCTCGCGGTCGTAGACGCAGTTTTCCAGCAGGGCCTGGCCGATGCCCTGCACCAGACCGCCGTGCACCTGGCCTTCGACGATCATCGGGTTGATGATGGTGCCGAAGTCGTCCACCGCGGTGAAGCGGTCCACGCGCACCACACCGGTCTCGGGGTCGATCTCGACCTCGCAGATGTAGGTGCCGGCCGGGTAGGTGAAGTTGGTCGGGTCGTAGAACGCGGTCTCGTTCAGGCCCGGCTCCAGCTTGTCCAGCGGGTAGTTGTGCGGCACGTAGGCGGTGAGCGCGACCTGGCCGAACGTGACCTTCTTGTCGGTGCCCTTGACGGTGAATTCGCCATTGGTGAAGTCGACGTCGGCGTCGCTGGCTTCCATCAGGTGGGCCGCGATCTTCTTGGCCTTGGCCTCGATCTTGTCCAGCGCGCGCATGATGGCCGCGCCGCCCACCGAGATCGAGCGCGAGCCGTAGGTGCCCATGCCGAAGGGCACGCGGCCGGTGTCGCCGTGCACGATGTCGACCTGGTCGGGCGTGAGGCCCAGGCGCGAGGCCACGACCTGCGCGAACGTGGTCTCGTGCCCCTGGCCGTGGCTGTGCGAGCCGGTGAACACCGTCACGCTGCCGGTGGGGTGCACGCGCACTTCGCCGCATTCGAACAGGCCGGCGCGCGCGCCCAGCGCCCCGGCGATGTTGGAAGGCGCCAGGCCGCAGGCTTCGATGTAGCTGCTGTAGCCGATGCCGCGCAGCAGGCCCCGGGCCTTGGACGCCGCCTGGCGCGCCGGGAAGCCGGCCACGTCGGCCAACTGGTTGGCCTGTTCCAGGCAGGCGGGGTAGTCCCCTGTGTCGTACTGCAGCGCCACCGGTGTCTGGTACGGGAACTGGGTGATGAAGTTGCGGCGCCGGATTTCGTCCTGGCTCAGGCCCATGTCCCAAGCGGCGCGGGTGACGATGCGCTCAAGCAGGTAGGTCGCTTCGGGCCGGCCCGCGCCGCGGTAGGCGTCGACCGGGGCGGTGTTGGTGAACCAGGCGTCCACCTCCACATACACCTGCGGCGTGGTGTACTGGCCGGCCAGCAGGGTGGCGTAGAGGATGGTGGGCACGGCCGAGGCGAAGGTCGACAGGTAGGCTCCCAGGTTGGCGTCGGTGTGCACCTTCAGGGCCAGGAACTTGCCGTCCTTGTCCATCGCCAGTTCGGCGTGGCTGACGTGGTCGCGGCCGTGCGCGTCGCACAGGAAGGCCTCGGCGCGCTCGCAGGTCCATTTGATCGGCCGGTTGAGCTTTTTGGACGCCCAGGTCAGGCACACGTCCTCGGCATAGAGGTAGATCTTGGAGCCGAAACCACCGCCCACGTCGGGTGCGATGACGCGCACCTTGTGCTCGGGCAGGCCCATCACGAAGGCCGTCATCAGCAGCCGCTCGACGTGCGGGTTCTGGTTGGCCACGTAGAGCGTGTATTCGTCGGTGGCCCGGCTGTAGTGGCCGATGGCCGCGCGCGGCTCCATGGCGTTGGGCACCAGGCGGTTGTTGGTCAGGTCCAGCCGGGTGACGTGGGCGGCATTGGCGAACGCCGCATCGACCTGCGACTTGTCGCCGATGGCCCACTTGTAGCAGTGGTTGTCGGGTGCTTCGGTGTGCACCGCGCTGGCACCGGCCTGTTGCGCGTCGCGCACGTCGACCACCGCCGGCAGCGGTTCGTAGTCGACGTTGATCAGCTCGGCCGCGTTGCGCGCCTGTTCCAGCGTTTCGGCGACCACCATGGCCACGTGGTCGCCCACGTAACGCGCCTTGCCCTGGGCCAAGATGGGGTGGGCAGGCTCTTTCATGGGCGTGCCGTCGGTGCTGGTGATCAGCCAGCCGCAGGGCAGACCGGCGATCTTGTCGGCCGCGACGTCGGCGCCGTCGAACACGCCGATCACGCCCGGGGCGGCCAGCGCGGCCGATTTGTCGACGCCATTGATCCTGGCGTGCGCATGCGGCGAACGCACGAACACGGCATACGTGGTCCCGGCGAGCGCGATGTCGTCGGTGTACTGGCCGGCCCCGGTGAGGAAGCGGTAGTCCTCCTTGCGGCGGACGGATTCGCCGATGTGCGGCAGCTTGGCAAAGTCGGTGGCACCCATGTCCGCGCTCCTCAGGCTTTCATGGCCGCGGCGCCTTGCACCACGGCCTTGACGATGTTCTGGTAACCGGTACAGCGGCAGAGGTTGCCTTCCAGCATCTCGCGCACTTCGGTTTCGTTGGCGTCGGGGCGGCGCCGGCAGAGGTCGACCGCGCTCATGACCATGCCGGTGGTGCAGAAGCCGCATTGCAGGCCATGGCACTCCTTGAAGGCCGCCTGCATCGGGTGCAGCGTGCCGTCCGCCTGGGCCAGACCTTCGATGGTCGTGACCTCGCTGCCGCCCGCCTGGGCCAGCAGCAGGTTGCAGGACTTGACGGCCTTGCCGTTCATCAGCACGGTGCACGCGCCGCACTGGGCCGTGTCGCAACCCACATGGGTTCCGGTGAGCTTGAGATGCTCGCGCAGCGCCTGGACCAGCAGCGTGTGGGGCGCCGCGGTCACGGTCACGGCCTTGCCGTTGACCTTGAGTTCAACCTGCATGCTTGTCTCCTGATGTTGTCGAGGGGCAAGATGCAGTGAATCACGCCGTCCCGCGGACGGGCTGCGTGGAAACCCTTGGTTCGGCGGGGATCGCCGCGCCCGGGCGCAAGGATTCTCAAATTGAGACGCGCTTGTTGCAGCGCATCAGGCCGGTGCCCGGCCGAAGCGGGCACCGGGGGCGCTCAGGCCAGCGCGGTTTCGGGCTCGGGCAGCCGGATCTGGTCGTCGGTGCTGAGCAGATAGTCGTTGAACACGTGTTCGGCGCTGAGCAGCTGGTAGCTGCCGTCGGCCGCGCGCACCGTGGTCGCCTTCAGGCGCCCGGCGGTCTGGCCGCAGGTCCAGATGGCGAAGTTGCGCATGTGCGTGCACAGGCAGGTCTTGTCCTTCACCGAGATGCGCTTTTCACCCGGGTGGGCGGCGAGTTCGCGGTAGTAGGCGTCGACGTAGGCGCACTTGCCGTTGGCGTCGAGCAGGTAGCCATAGGCCTCGCAGTTCGGGCGAATGCCGTCACCGATGCCGGGGCTGGCCTTGATCATGCGCATCGGGTAGCCGGTGGGCGAAATTTCGTTGACCTCGATGTCGTCTTCGTCGGCCTTGAAATACTCTTGCTTGACGTCGTCGGGCAGGCCGCATTCGCGCGTGACGGTGAAGCGGGTCGCCACCTGCACCGCCGCGCCGCCGTTTTCCAGGAAGCGCACCGCGTCGCTGCCGGTGAAGATGCCGCCGGCCGGGATCAGGGGGATGTCGAGCTGTTCGGCCACCAGCCAGGCACGGATGTCGGCCACGATGGTGGCCAGGTCGTACTGCGCCCAGTCCATGCCGAAGCCAAGGTGGCCGCCCGCCAGCGGACCTTCGACGACCACGTAGTCGGGCAGGCGGTTGAGGCGCGAATTCTTCTTCAGGAACAGCTGCAGCGCGCGCAGGCTGGAGACGATGATGCCCAGCTTGGCGTCGCGGAAACGCGGGTGGTCCTCGATCAGGGCGAACGAACCCAGGTGCAGGCCGGCCGCCAGCGTGATGCCGTCGATCCCGGCGTCCAGCGCGGAAGCCATGCGGATCTTGAGCGTGTCCTTGGGGGCGTTCATCGTCAGCTTTTCCATGCAGTTGATGAACACCATGCCGTTGCCGCGCTTGCGTTCCATGGTGTGCTGCACGTGCAGCCGCGTGGCTTCGGCCAGGTCGCCCAGATTGAACTTGACCTCGGACTTGTCCGACGAGGTCATGTTGTGCTTGTACTGGGCCTGCTTGGCCTTGACGTATTTGGTCTGGTAGCGGCGGTCGGTGACCGTCTTGATCATCGCGTCGGAAATGTGGCCCACGCCACCGAGGCGGGCGGCTTCGAGCGCCAGGTCGGCCGAGGAGATGTCCACGCCCATGCCGCCAATCATGATGGGCACCAATTCATCGCGGCCCATGCGCAGGCGGAAGTCGTCCAGTCTTTTCATCATTCAGTTCACGAGGGGCGTCGGCAGGACTGCCAACGGCAACCCTGCATTATCCGTGCTTGGGGCGCGAAACCCTGCAGTATCCCCAAGGCACGCGAACCGGCCTGTTGACCTGGCACAAGGAGCGGGCGCGCAGCGTGCGCTCGCCGGGCGCCGCTTTTGCGAGGGTGGCGCCGCTGTTCGGTTGGCACCAGCCGGCGCGAGATGGTGCGCTTCATGCGGTTTCCTTCCTGCTTTGGCGGGCGAAAAATACCGGTTTGGGTGTTTGTTCTGGCCAGGGGCAGACCAAAGTCTCTGGATTAGGGAAGACCGGTCAGCCCTGGCCGAACCAGCGGCTGCCTGCTTGCAGTCCCAGCCAGGTCAGTGTCAGCGAGCCCAGCAGGTGCAAGGCGGCATTGGCCAGGGCCAGCCCGATGCGGCCATGCTGGAGCAGCGACACCACTTCGACCGAAAAGGTCGAGAAGGTGGTCAGCGCACCGAGGAAGCCCGTGACCAGCGCCAGCCGCCAGACGGGGTCGATGTCGGGCAGGGCCTGCAGGGCTGCCACCACCAGGCCGATGAGCCACGCCCCCAGCCAGTTGGCAGCCAGGGTGCCCCAGGGCAGCACGGCGTGGCCCTGGTTGAGCCACTGCGCGAGTTGCCAGCGGGACAGGGCGCCGAGACTGGCGCCGATGCAGATGGCGAGGACGGTGGGCATGGGGGCTCAGGTCTGGCGATCAGAACGGGGGGCTGTCGTCGTCGGCCACCGTGGCCAGCGGGGCGGCCTTGCCCGTGGTCGTGGTGCCCGATGCGGCGCTGGCTGGCGGGCTCACCGGGGCGGCGCTGCCCGGGGGCAGTTCGCCACCGAGTGCCTCGACCAGCGCGGGGATGAGCTGGCGCAGCTCACCGGTGGCCAGCACCACGTCGGTGTCGAAGGCGTCCTCGTCGTCGCCGCTGGGGCGGTCGTCGAACACCCCGTCCAGAAAATTCACTTTCTTGAGCTGCAGCCCTTCGGTCAGCACGAAACCGACGCGGCCTTCCCAGCTCATCGCGAGCTTGGTGGGCAGCTTGCCCTCGGCCACGTGTTTGCGCACCTCGTCGTTGAGCAGGTGGTGGCGCGTGAAGCGCACCACGGACTTTTCCTCGTCGGCCGAACGCAGTTCGCATTCGCGCTCCACCGCGATCCCGGCAGGCCATTCATCGGCATCCTGCGCCGACAGCCAGGCCGTCATGGCCGTTTGCGGTGAGACCGCGGTCTGCAGCAGGCCCAGGGCGAGGCCGTCGAAGGCGCGCACCAGGGCGGTGACCACTTCGTCGTTCTTGCCCTGGCTGCCGGCGTCGGTCACCAGCCAGCCGTTTTCCAGGTCGATCCAGACCCCGATCTGGCCCTGGCGGGCAAAGGCCTGCGGCAGCAGCGCCAGCAGCGCGTCCTCACGCAGGGCCTTGGTTTCCTTTTTTCCCGGCTTGCGGCCGGTGGTGGCTTCGATGTGGTCGGCCGCTTCCTGGGCCTTCTTGCGCACCACGGCGCCGGGCACGGCCTTGGTTTCGATGGCCAGGCGCAGGATGCGCTGGCCGTTGACCGATTCGACCAGGGGGCCGTGTTCTTCGCCACGCGGCGGCACCCAGCCGATCGACTTGTCCTGCGTCGCGCCGCAGGGCACGAAACGAGCCGGATCGAGGGCGGCTTCCATGTCTTCCAGGGAGGGCGCCCAGCCGGGGGCCAGGCGGTAGAGGGTCACGTTCTTGAACAAGGCAACTATCCGAAAAAAAAGCCCCGTCACCGGCCGGTGCGGGGCGATCATCTTAGAGGAAGTGGCGCTCACATCCGGGAAGGCAGCCAGTTCACCAGCCCCGGAAACCACCACAACAGCAGCAGGGCCAGCACCATCAGCAAGAAGTACGGCGCGCAGACTCTGGCGATCCAGGTGATTTCGCGTTTCGTCATGCCTTGCAGCACAAACAGGTTGAAGCCGACCGGCGGCGTGATCTGCGCCATTTCCACCACGATCACCACGAAGATGCCGAACCAGATCAGGTCGATGCCGGCCGCCGACACGGTCGGCAGGATCACGCCCATGGTCAGCACGATCATGGAAATGCCGTCGAGAAAGCAGCCGAGCAGCATGTAGAACAGCGCCAGTGCGAGCAGCAGGGCACCGGGCGATAGGCCCAGACTGCCGACGAACTCCGCCAGGTGGCGGGGCAGGCCGATGTAGCCCATGGCCAGCGTCAGGAACGCGGCGCCGGCCAGGATCAGCGCGATCATGCAGTACAGCCGCGTGGCGCCGAGCAGCGAGGCCTTGAACGTGGCCGCGTTGAGCGAGCCCTGGCTGGCCGACAGGATCAGCGCCCCGACCACGCCCACGGCAGCGGCTTCGGTGGCGGTGGCGATGCCGGTGTAGATGGTGCCGATGACGCCGCCGATAAGCAGCACGACCGGGATCAGGTGGCGCGACTCGGCCAGCTTCTGGGCGAACGACAGGCCGGCATCCGCTTTGGGCACCTTGTCGGGGTTGAGCAGGGCCCAGACCATCAGGTGGCCGGAGAACAGCGCGGCCAGCAGCAGGCCAGGCAGCACCCCTGCCACAAACAGCTTGGCGATCGACACCTCGGCGGCGACGCCGTAGACGATCATGATGATCGAGGGCGGGATCAGCAGCCCCAGCGTGCTGGCGCCGCCCAGCGATCCGACGATCTTTTCCGGGGGGTAGCCGCGTTGCGACAGTTCCGGGATGGTCATCTTGCCGATCGTGGCGCAGGTGGCGGCCGACGAGCCCGACACCGCAGCGAAGATGGTGCTGCCCAGGATGTTGGTGTGCAGCAGCCGGCCCGGCAGCACATTGACCCACGGCGCCAGACCGCGGAACATGCTCTCCGAGAGCTTGGTGCGGAAGAGGATTTCGCCCATCCACACGAACAGCGGCAACGCGGTCAGCGTCCAGCTGCTGGCCGAGCCCCAGATGGTCACCGCCATGGCGTCGCCCGCCGGGCGCGAGGAAAAGAGCTCCATGCCGATCCAGGCCACGCCGGCCAGCGTGAGGCCGATCCACACGCCGCTGCCCAGCAGGAGGAACAGGGTCAGGACCAGCAGGCCGGTGATGGCCATGTCACTCATGATGGGTCTCCTGTGAGTCGTTCAGGCGCCGCTGTCCGCGCCATTCCAGCACCCATTCGTCCACGAAGGCGATAAACAGTACCCAGGTGCCGGCCACCATGGCCAGTTGCGGGACCCACAGCGGGGTGGCGTCGTTGCCCGTGGAGATGTCGTGGAAGGCGTGCGATTGCCAGGCCAGCCGCGCCGCGTAGTACGCGAACAGGCCCGAGAGCAGCACCGCCACGCTCAGGGCCCACATTTCCATGCCCTTGCGGGCCGAACCGGTGAGGCGACCGATGATCAGCGTGACACGGATGTGTTCGTTGCGCTTGAGCGTGTGCGCCAGCGCCAGGAACCCGGCCCCGGCCATGGCGTAGCCGGCGTAGGCGTCGGTGCCGGGCACGTGCCAGCCCACCAGGCGGCTGACGATGGAGAGCAGCACCATCGCCAGCACACCGATCATGCACAGGGCGGCCAGCCAGGCCGCCCCGTCGTAGAGCCCGTCGAGCAGTTTTCTCATGGCGGGCCTGAAGGCTTATTTGCGGTAGGCGTCCAGCAGGGCCTGGCCATCGGGGCCGGCTTTGTCCAGCCATTCCTTGAGCATGGTGTCGCCGACCTTCTTGAGATCGTCCTTGAGCGCAGGGGAGGGCGGGGCCACGTTCATGCCGTTGGTCTTGAGGCCGGCCAGGGTGTCGGTGTTGACCTTCTGCGAGGCGGCCCAGCCGCGGGTTTCGGCCTCGGCCGCGGCCTTGAGCACGGCCTCCTGCACCGGCTTGTCCAGCGCGTCGAAGGCCTTCTTGTTCACCAGCAGCGCGTTCTTGGGCAGCCAGGCCTGCACGTCGTAGTAGTGCTTCAGGTGCTCGTAGAGCTTGCTGTCCATGCCGGTGGCGCCGGAGGTCATGTTCGCTTCGACCACGCCCGTGGCCAGGGCCTGCGACAGCTCGGCCGCCTGCACGGTCACCGGCTGGGCACCCACCAGTTCGGCGATGCGGGCGGTGGCCGGGCTGTAGGCGCGCCACTTGGCGCCCTTGAGGTCGGCCGCGCTGTTGATCGGCTTCTTGCTGTACAGACCCTGCGGGGGCCACGGCACAGCGTACAGCAGCATCATGCCCTGTTCACCCAGCTTCTTGTCCAGCAGTGGCTTCTGGGCCTTGTAGAGCTTGAGCGATTCGTCGTAGCTGTCGGCCAGGAAGGGGATGCCGTCGGCACCGAAGATCTGCCATTCGTTCTGGAAGTTGGGCAGCAGGATTTCGCCGGCCTGGGCCTGGCCGCCTTGCACCGCACGCTTGATTTCCGGGGCCTTGAACAGGGAAGCGTTGGCGTGCACGGTGATCTTGAGCTTGCCGCCCGTGGCCTTGTCCACGTCGCTGGCGAACTGCGTCAGGTTGACCGTGTGGAAGTTCGTGGCCGGGTAGGCGGCGGGCAGGTCCCACTTGGTCTGGGCCAGTGCGGGCAGGCTCAGGGCCAGGGCACTGGCGGCCAGGGTGAAGTGAAAGCAACGGCGTTTCATGTCGGCGACTCCGGTAGGTTGAAGACTCGATGGGCCCGAGCCCGGGGCGTCAGGGATTCTGGCTGCGGGAGGGGCAAGTGTGATTCGTGTTTTCCCTGTATGTCAATAATTTGTTGGCAAATCATTGACGAAAAATCTAAACTGGCATCCTCTCCTGCTGCCCGTTCTGTCATGGCCAAGTCCCAAGCAAGCTCCAAGCCAGTCAGCGCCTCCGCGGCGCATCCCATCGTGTCTTCGGCGCACCTGGTCTCACCCCAGAGCGCCGAGATGAGCGAGTTCGAGTTCGGGCTCATCGTTTCGGGCAACGCGTTTCACCGCTGGATCGTGCACTGCATGAGTGCGGCCGGTCTCAAGGACCTCACCGCGCTCGACGTGCTGGTGCTGCACCACGTCACCCACCGCGCGCGGGACAAGCGCCTGTCCGACATCGCCTTCATCATGAATGTGGAAGACACGCACCTGATCAACTACGCGCTCAAGAAATTGCAGGGCCTGGGCGTCGTCACCTCGACCAAGAATGGCAAAGAGGTCACCTACGGCCCCACCGAAGCGGGCAAGGCGTACGTGGCGCGCTATCGGGAAATCCGGGAAACCTGCCTGATCCATGCGCTCAAGGCGGACGATTCGCTCAACCGCGACATCGGACAGCTCGCGCGCCTGCTGCGCGTGCTCTCCGGCATCTACGACCAGGCCGCCCGCTCGGCCGCTTCCTTGTGAACACCATGGCCACCACACCCGACACCCGCTGGCAGTTCTGGATCGACCGCGGCGGCACCTTCACCGACATCGTGGCCAGGCGCCCCGACGGCACGCTGGTCACGCACAAGCTGCTGTCGGAGAACCCTGAGCAGTACCGCGACGCCGCAGTGGCCGGCATCCGCCACCTGCTGGGCCTGCCGCCCGGGGAAGCCGTGACACCGGCGCAGGTGGCCTGCGTGAAGATGGGTACCACGGTGGCCACCAACGCCTTGCTCGAGCGCAAGGGCGAGCCCACGCTGCTGGTGACCACGCGCGGCTTCCGCGATGCGCTGCGCATTGCGTACCAGAACCGGCCACGCCTGTTCGACCGCCACATCGTGTTGCCCGAGCTGCTCTACAGCCGCGTGATCGAGGCCCAGGAGCGCGTGGGCGCGAACGGTGAACTGATCGAGCCGCTGAACGAAGCCCATCTGCGCGAGCGCCTCTGGGCGGCGTTCGATGCCGGCTTGCGCAGCGTGGCCATCGTGTTTCTGCACGGCTACCGCTACACCGACCACGAGGCAGCGGCCGCGCGGCTGGCCCGGGATGTGGGTTTCACGCAGGTGAGCACCTCGCACGCCACCAGCCCGATGATGAAGTTCGTCAGTCGCGGCGACACGACGGTGGTCGACGCCTATCTGTCGCCCATCCTGCGCCGCTACGTCGACCAGGTGGCCCGCGAGATGCCGGGTGTGCCGCTGTTCTTCATGCAGAGCAGCGGCGGGCTGACCGATGCGCACCGGTTCCAGGGCAAGGACGCGATCCTCTCCGGCCCGGCGGGCGGCATCGTGGGCATGGCACGGACCGCAGAGCTGGCCTTTGGCGGCTCTGCGGCCGCCCCGGGCCACGACATCAAGGTGATCGGTTTCGACATGGGCGGCACCTCGACCGACGTGTCGCACTACGCGGGCGCGTTCGAGCGCGAGTTCGAGACCCAGGTGGCGGGCGTGCGCATGCGCGCGCCCATGATGAGCATCCACACCGTGGCCGCGGGTGGAGGCTCCATCCTGAGCTTCGACGGTGCGCGCTTTCGCGTCGGCCCCGAGAGTGCGGGTGCCAACCCCGGCCCCGCCAGCTACCGGCGCGGCGGTCCGCTCGCGGTGACCGACGCCAACGTGATGCTGGGCAAGATCCAGCCGGCGCACTTCCCCCGGGTGTTCGGCCCGAACGCCGACGAAGCGCTGAGCGCCGAGGCCGTGCGCGAACAGTTCGGCGCCCTCGCGCAGCAGACCGGCCGCACGGCCGAAGACGTCGCCGAAGGCTTCATCCGCATCGCGGTGCAGCAGATGGCCAACGCGATCAAGAAGATCTCGGTGGCGCGCGGCTACGACGTGACGCGCTACATCCTGCAGTGTTTCGGCGGCGCTGGCGGCCAGCACGCCTGCCTGGTGGCCGACGCGCTGGGCATGCAGCGCGTTTTTGTGCACCCGCTCGCGGGCGTGCTCAGTGCCTACGGTATGGGCCTGGCCGACCAGAACGTGATCAGGGAACAGGCGGTGGAGTGTGTGCTGGAGGCTGCCGCGATCGGGCCGATCTCGGCACAGCTCGATGCGCTCGCGCAGGCGGCGGGCGACGAGTTGCGGGCGCAGGCGGTGAGCCGCTCGGCGGTGCAGGTGCACCGCCGGGTACACGTGCGCTACGAGGGCAGCGATGCCGCGCTCATCGTGCCTTTCGGCGACCTGGCCACCATCGAAGCGGCCTTCGAAGCCGCTTACCGCCAGCGTTTCGCGTTCCTCATGCCGGGCAAGCGGCTGATCGCCGAGGCGGTGTCGGTGGAAGCGGTGGTGGCGGGGGATGCGCCCGCCGAGCCGTGGCATCCGCTGCACCCGCCGCGCGAGGTGCCCCGCCGCGACACCGTGCGGATGTACGCCGAGGGCCAGTGGCTCGACGCCGCGCTGGTGGTGCGCGAAGACCTGCGCCCGGGCGATGTGATCCCGGGGCCGGCCATCATCGCCGAAAAGAATGCCACCACCGTGGTGGAGCCGGGTTGGGAGGCGCAGCTCAGTGCGCTCGACCATCTGGTGCTGGAGCGCCGCGTGCCCCGCGCCACGCGCCACGCCGTGGGCACCACGGTCGACCCGGTGCTGCTGGAGGTGTTCAACAACCTGTTCATGAACATCGCCGAGCAGATGGGGTTGCAACTGCAGAACACCGCTTATTCGGTCAACATCAAGGAGCGGCTCGATTTTTCGTGCGCGCTGTTCGATGCCGCGGGCAACCTGATCGCCAACGCGCCGCACATGCCGGTGCACCTGGGCTCCATGGGTGAGAGCATCAAGACCGTGATCCGGCAGAACGCGGGCCGCATGCAGCCGGGCGATGTCTATGTGCTCAACGACCCGTACCACGGTGGCACCCACCTGCCCGACGTGACCGTGATCACGCCGGTCTACATCGGCGCGGCCGGCGAGCCCACCTTCTACGTGGGGTCGCGCGGCCACCACGCCGACATCGGCGGCACGACCCCGGGGTCGATGCCCCCGTTTTCCACGCGCATCGAAGAAGAGGGCGTGCAGATCGACAACTTCAAGCTGGTCGAAGGCGGCCGGCTGCGCGAGGCAGAGATGATCGCGCTGCTGGAAAGCGGTGAATATCCTTCCCGCAACCCGCAGCAGAACATGGCCGACCTGAAGGCACAGATCGCCGCCAACGAAAAAGGCGTGCAGGAACTGCGCAAGATGGTCGATCAGTTCGGGCTCGACGTGGTGCAGGCCTACATGCGCCACGTGCAGGACAACGCCGAGGAGTCCGTGCGCCGCGTGATCACGCGCCTCAAGGATGGCGCCTTCACCCTGCCGCTGGACAACGGTGCGCAGATCACCGTGGCGGTGCGCGTGAACGCGGCGGCGCGCAGCGCGCAGATCGACTTCACCGGCACCAGCCCGCAGCAGACGAACAACTTCAACGCGCCCACGGCCGTGTGCATGGCCGCCGTGCTCTATGTGTTTCGCACCCTGGTGCAGGACGACATTCCGCTCAACGCGGGCTGCCTGAAGCCGCTGGAGGTGATCATTCCACCGGGCAGCATGCTCAACCCGAACCCACCGGCTTCGGTGGTGGCGGGCAATGTGGAAACCTCATCCTGCATCACCAACGCGCTGTTCGGCGCGCTGGGTGTGATGGCCGGCGCGCAGCCGACGATGAACAACTTCACCTTCGGCAACGCGACGCACCAGTACTACGAAACGCTGTCGGGCGGCAGCGGGGCGGGGGGCGAAATCGGCGAGCAGGGGGAACTGGTGGGGGGCTTCGACGGCACCAGTGTGGTCCAGACCCACATGACGAATTCGCGCCTGACCGATCCCGAAGTGCTGGAATTCCGCTTCCCGGTGCGGCTGGAGGGTTATGCGATCCGCCCGGGATCGGGGGGGGCAGGGCGCTGGCGCGGCGGCGACGGTGGCGTGCGCCGGGTACGCTTCCTGTCACCCATGACGGCCAGCATGCTCTCCAATGGCCGTGTGCATCCCGCGTTTGGCATGGCGGGTGGCGCCCCGGGGGCACCGGGCCTCAACCGCGTGGTGCGTGCCGATGGCCGTGTGGAAGCCCTGGGTCATATTGCCCAGGTCGACATGCAGCCGGGTGACGTGTTCGAGATCCACACACCGGGTGGTGGGGGTTACGGGAGCGCCTGAGCCGGGGGAGCCTGGGGACGTGGCACCGGCGCGCTGCCGGGCCACGGATGCCAATCGTTTCGGGGGGCGCACCACAGGCACGGTGCGTGTGGGGTCAGAGTTCTTCGACGCGGCGCGCCGGGTAGCTGTCCCAGCTCTGGCAGCCCGGGCATTGCCAGAAATGCTGGCTTGCCTCGAAGCCGCAGGCGGCGCAGCGGTAGCGCTGCAAGGGGCTGCTGGCCTGGTTGAGCGCGGCCTGCACCGGTGCCTGCGCGGCGGCATCGGACAGCGGCTCGTCGGCCAGCCAGCGGGTGGCCATCACGAGCGAAGGCTCTTGCCGCAGATGCTCCAGGTATCGGTCCCGGGCCTCGGCCGGGCTGGCTGCCAGTTGGGCGAGCGCTTCGGTCACATCCAGCGCCGGCCCCCGCGCGTTCGCGGTCTGCAGAATGGTCTTGACGGCGGCCTCCTGACCGGTGCGCCGGGCCAGTTCGGCCAGTGCCCCGGCGGCCAGCGGCAGGCCCTGGGGCGCCTGGTGGGCCAGTTGCAGCAGGGTGTTCAGGGCGGCGCGGGCATCGCCTTGTTGATTCTGCAGGGCCGACAGGGCCATCCAGCCGCGCGCCAGTTGGGGGGCCTGCCGCGTGGCTTCCTCCAGGCGTTCGCGGGCACGGTCCATCTGCCCGGCGCGCAGTGCCAGCTCGGCTTCTTCGCACAGGTAGTGGGCCAGCCGCGTGGCGAAGCTGCCTTGCTGGGTGTGTTCGAGCTTCTGGGCGATCTGCTGGGCCTGTGGCCAGTCGCGAGAGCGCTCGTAAATGGCCAGCAGCGCCAGCAGGGCCTCGCCTTCGAAGTCGGTGCCTTCCAGACGCTGCAGCGCGGTTTCGGCACGGTCCAGCAGACCGGCCTTGAGGAAATCCAGCGCCAGGGCATGCTGGGCACGGTCGCGGTCCTTGCCTTTGACATCGGCGCGCGCCAGCAGGTGTTCGTGCACGCGCACGGCGCGGTCGTAGTCACCTCGGCGGCGGAACAGGTTGCCGAGCGCAAAGTGCAGCTCGGCCGTGTCCGGGTCGCCCTGCACGGCCTCGATGAAGGCGTCGATGGCCTGGTCCTGCTGTTCGTTGAGCAGGTGGTTCAGGCCGCGGAAGTAGGCTTTGGGCGCCTGCCGGCCTTCGATGCGCCATTGCCGCAGATCGAGCCGCGAGGCGAGCCAGCCAGCGGCGAAGGCGATGGGCAGGCCCCACAGCAGCCAGGTCAGGTCAAGATCCATGGGGCGGGTAGCCGTCGATCGGGCCGGGGGGCGCCGGTGCCACCGTCGCAGCCGTCGGTTTGCGGCGCGCGCGCAGCCACAGGGGCAGCATGACGATCACGCCCAGAAAAACACCTGCCACCAGCGCGGCCAGCAGCACGAGCACCAGCGGTGCCTGCCAACTGACGCCGAAGAACAGGTGCAGCGTGACCGCATCCAGGTTGTTCAGCGCAAAGGCGAAAAGAACAAAAAAAAGGGCTGCATTGAGCAGCCACATCAGGTATCTCAATCCGTTCCCCGAGTGGTGGAACGATTGTACCGGTCAGTCGTTCTGGCGCGGTGCCTGCCCCAGGATCTCGGCGGTCTTGGCGTCCACCGCTTCCCGCAGGGCCTTGCCCGGCTTGAAGTGGGGCACGCGCTTTTCGGGAATCATCACGCTCTCGCCCGAACGCGGGTTGCGCCCGATGCGCGGAGCGCGGCGGTTGACCGAGAAGCTGCCGAAACCGCGGATCTCGATGCGATGGCCTTTGACCAGGGCATCACCCATCGCGTCGAGAATGGCCTTGACGGCGAACTCGGCATCGCGGTGGGTGAGCTGGGCAAAGCGGGTTGCCAGGGCTTCAACGAGGTCGCTGCGCGTCATGTCTTGAAAGCGAAGAGCTTTGCATGCCGCCGGCACCGGATGCCACGGCCCGAAAGGGCATGGCATCCGGCACCGAGCGGTGCCTCAGCTTCAGTTGTTGCTGTCCAGCTTGGCCTTGAGCAGCGCACCCAGGTTGGTGGTGCCGGCGTTGCCCGTGTTCTGGTTCAGGCTGGCCATGGCTTCCTGCTGGTCGGCGGCGTCCTTGGCCTTGATCGACAGCTGGATGTTGCGGGTCTTGCGATCCACGTTGACCACCACGGCGGAGACTTCGTCACCTTCCTTGAGCACGTTGCGGGCATCTTCCACGCGGTCGCGGGAGATTTCGCTGGCGCGCAGGTAGCCCAGAACGTCTTCGCCCAGGTCGATTTCGGCGCCCTTGGCATCCACGGTCTTGACCTTGCCGGTCACGATGGAGCCCTTGTCGTTGACCGACACGAAGGTGGTGAACGGGTCGCCGTCGAGCTGCTTGATGCCCAGGGAGATGCGCTCGCGTTCCACGTCGATGGCCAGCACGATCGCGTCGACTTCCTGGCCCTTCTTGTAGTTGCGGACGGCTTGTTCGCCGGGCTCGTTCCAGGACAGGTCGGACAGGTGCACCAGACCGTCGATGCCGGCGGCCAGACCCACGAACACGCCGAAGTCGGTGATCGACTTGATCGGGCCCTTGACGCGGTCACCGCGCTTGGTGGCCTCGGCAAATTCGTGCCAGGGGTTGGCGCGGCACTGCTTCATGCCCAGGGAGATGCGGCGCTTGTCTTCGTCGATGTCGAGCACCATGACTTCGACTTCGTCGCCCAGCGACACCAGCTTGGACGGGGCCACGTTCTTGTTGGTCCAGTCCATTTCGGAGACGTGCACCAGGCCTTCGATGCCGGGTTCCAGTTCCACGAACGCGCCGTAGTCGGCGATGTTGGTGACCTTGCCGAACATGCGGGTGCCCGACGGGTAGCGGCGGGACACGCCCAGCCACGGGTCGTCGCCCATCTGCTTGAGACCCAGCGAGACGCGTTGCTTCTCGGTGTCGAACTTGAGGATCTTGGCGGTGATTTCCTGGCCGGCCTGAACGACTTCGCTCGGGTGGCGGACACGGCGCCAGGCCATGTCGGTGATGTGCAGCAGGCCGTCGATGCCGCCCAGGTCGACGAACGCACCGTATTCGGTGATGTTCTTGACCACGCCTTGCACGATGGCGCCTTCCTTCAGGGTTTCCATCAGCTTGGCGCGCTCTTCGCCCATGGAGGCTTCCACCACGGCGCGGCGGCTCAGCACCACGTTGTTGCGCTTGCGGTCCAGCTTGATGACCTTGAATTCCAGGGTCTTGTTTTCGTACGGGGTCAGATCCTTGGTCGGACGGCTGTCGACCAGTGAGCCCGGCAGGAAGGCGCTGATGCCGTTGACCATGACCTTGAGGCCGCCCTTGACCTTGGTGCCGGTGGTGCCGGTCACGAATTCGCCGGATTCGAGGGCCTTTTCCAGGGCCATCCACGAAGCCAGACGCTTGGCCTTGTCACGGCTAAGCAGGGTGTCGCCGAAGCCGTTTTCGACGGAGTCGATGGCCACGGAGACGAAGTCGCCCACCTGGACTTCGAGTTCGCCCTGGTCGTTCTTGAACTCGGCGATGGGCACATAGGCCTCCGACTTGAGTCCGGCGTTGACCACCACGTGGTTGTGCTCGACGCGCACGACTTCGGCGGTGATGACTTCGCCCGAGCGCATTTCAGCGCGCTTGAGGGACTCTTCGAACAGGGCGGCAAAAGATTCAGACATGAAGTTTCCTCAGCCACACAGCGTCGGGCGCGCACCAGCCGGCAGGCGGTTTTCGCGGGAGATCGACGGATGGGTGGCGTTGCTGTGCAGTGCGTGGCACTGCGGGGTTGGGGTCCAAGAACCATCGGGCCTGCGGGCGGGGATGCCCGGCGGGGCCGTCTGGGCCGGTTGGCAGCAGCGAACGGCGGACCGTTCAGGGCTGTTGCCTGCCTTGCCACCAGTTCAACACCTGGCGGACCGATTGCTCGATGTCCAGTTCGGAGTTGTCCAGTTGCAAGGCATCTTCGGCCGGCTTCAAAGGGGCGGTGCTGCGGTTCATATCCCGTGCGTCCCGTACCTGCAAATCGGCCAGAAGGTCTTCGATGCTAGCAGAAATCCCTTTGGAAATCAATTGCTTATGCCGCCGCTGGGCGCGCTGGGCGACGCTGGCGGTCAGATAGACCTTGAGCGGGGCGTCCGGGAACACCACCGTGCCCATGTCGCGGCCGTCGGCCACCAGCCCCGGCAGGCGGCGAAAGCTCAGTTGCAGCGCGTGCAGGGCCGAGCGCACGGCGGGGTACTGCGACACGCGCGAAGCCATGCCGCCCGTGGATTCGAGGCGCAGCGGATCGGTGATGTCGCGCCCGGCCAGAAAGATGCGGTGATCGCGGAACGCCAGCGGCAATGCCGCAGCGAGGCGCGCGAGGGCTGGTTCATCGTCGAGCGAGACGCCGGCGTCCTGCGCGGCCAGCGCCGTGGCCCGGTACAGCGCCCCCGAGTCCAGCAGGTGGTAGCCCAACTGGCGTGCCACTTCGGCCGCCAGCGTGCCCTTGCCCGACGCCGTGGGGCCGTCGATGCAGATCACGGGAATGGCGCCAGACTCGGCCTCGCACACGTCGAACAGGGTTTCAAAGTAGTCCGGGAAGGTCTTCGCCACGCACTTGGGGTCTTCGATGCGTACCCGGACCCGGCCCGGGTTGAAGGCCGCCAGTGAAAAACACATGGCCACGCGGTGATCGTCGTAGGTGTGGATGGCGGCCGGCTGCCAGCCGTGGGTGGTGCTGTCCGGGGCGGTTGCGCCGCCCTGGGGGGGCGTGATGCGGAGGAAGTCGTCTCCTTCTTCCATGATCGCTCCCAGCTTGCGGCATTCGGTGGCCATCGCGGCGATGCGGTCGGTTTCCTTCACCCGCCAGCTGGCGATGTTGCGCAGCGTGGTCGTGCCTTCGGCGTACAGCGCCATCACCGCCAGCGTCATGGCAGCGTCGGGGATGTGGTTGCAGTCGAGGTCGACGGCACGCAGCGGCCAGGCCCCTCGGCGGATGTGCAGGCGGTTGGCTTCGCCGGATATCTCTGCGCCCATCTGGCGTGCCGCCTCGACGAACCGGATGTCGCCCTGGATCGACGCCAGGCCGACGCCTTCGATGGTGATGCCGTCATGGCCGGGCTGGGGCGGCGCGATCGCCCCCAGCGCGATGAAGTAGCTGGCCGACGACGCGTCGGCTTCCACGTGGATCTGGCCGGGAGAGCGGTAGCGGCTGCCGGCCGGGATGATGAAGCGCGACCAGCCTTCGCGTTGCACAGGCACGCCGAAGCGCGCCAGCAGGTTGAGCGTGATCTCGATGTAGGGCTTGGAAATGAGTTCGCCCACCACCTCGATGGTGACCGGCCGATCCTGGGCGACCAGGGGCAGCGCCAGCAGCAATGCCGTGAGGAACTGGCTGGACACGTCGCCGCGCACACGGATGGGGGCGTCCAGCGTCAGGGCCTGTGCGGCACCGTTGCCCAGTCGCAGGGGCGGATAGCCTTCCTGGCCCAGGCAGTCGACCGGGCAGCCCAGCTGGCGCAGGGCGTCGACCAGATCGCCGATCGGCCGTTCGTGCATGCGTGGAATGCCGCTGAGTTCGAACTTCCCGCCATGGCGGCTGGCCAGCAGCGCCAGGGCCGCGGTCAGCGGGCGCATGGCCGTGCCGGCGTTGCCCAGAAACAGCGCGCCTTCGCGCACCGGCAGTTCACCCCCGATGCCGTGCACGCGCAGCCAGCCGGGACCAGGGGTCTCCGTTTCGATGCGGCAACCCAGTTGAGCCAGTGCCGCCAGCATGACGCGGGTGTCGTCGGAGTCGAGCAGGTCGGCAATATCGGTCTGGCCCACGCTCAGGGCGGCGAGCAGCAGCACCCGGTTGGAGATGCTCTTGGAGCCTGGCAGGCGAACGGTGCCGCCCGCGCCGGACAAGGGGGGGATGTCGAGATGGTCGATGGCGTACATGCGCGGCGGTCCGGGCGGCGGAAAAAAAGGGAGTGCCGCGGGGCACTCAGGATTGGGGCTTGACGGCGTTCATGCGCCAGGTGGCGCGCGCTTCGCTGGCTTGCTCGATCAGGACTTCCAGTGCGTCCGGGTTGCTGGCGGCGATGGCCGTCTCGAAGGCGTGCAGCGCGCGCTGGAAATGGCGCGACTGTGCCAGCAGCTCTTCCCGGTTGGACGCGAGGATGTCGCGCCAGACCGAGGGGTCGCTGGCCGCGATGCGGGTGAAGTCGCGGAACCCGGGGCCGGCCAGCGACAGAAAGGCCTCGCCCTGGGCCTGGCCGGTGATCGCGTTCATCAGCGCGAACGCGATCATGTGGGGCAGGTGGCTGACGGCTGCGTAGGCGGCATCGTGCGCCTCGGGCGACATCTGCTTGATCTGGCAGCCCAGCGCCGTCCACACCTGCTGGGCCCGGCCCAGTTGGGCCGTGAGCGTGCGCTCGATCGGGGTCAGGATGACCTGGCGCCCCTGGTACAGCTCGGGGTCGGCGTGCTCCACGCCCGAGAGCTCCTTGCCCGCGATCGGGTGGGCGGGCACGAACACGCCCACCTGGTCGCGCAGCACGCGGCGGGCGGCGTCGATCACTTCGCGCTTGGTCGACCCCACATCCATCACCAGCGTGTTCGGGCCGATCAGGTGGCGGATGGCCTTGAAGGTGGCTTCGGTGGCGGCCACCGGCACGGCCAACAGCACCAGATCGGCCCCCGAGACCGCCAGCAGGGCCGACGGGGCCTCGACGTCGATCACGCCCAACTGGCGCGCGCGCTCGGTGGTGGACGGCGACTTGCTGTAGCCCACCACCCGCTTGACCATGCCGGCGCGCTTGAGCGCCAGCGCGAACGATCCGCCCATCAGGCCGCAGCCGATGAGTCCCAACTGTTCAAAAACCGGAGAGCCTGGGGAGGATGCCATGTCACTCACTCACCGGGTAGGCGCCCAGCACCTTGTAGAACGCGCACAGACTCTGCAATTCCTCCAGGGCAGCGGCCACGGGCGGCTGCGAGGGGTGGCCGGCGATGTCGATGTAGAAGTAGTACTCCCACTGGCCCGACTTGGCCGGGCGCGATTCGAACCGGGTCATCGACACGCCGTGCTGCTTGAGCGGCACGAGCAGGTCGTGCACCGCCCCGGGCCGGTTGGGGACCGACACCACGATGCTGGTGCAGTCCCGGCCCGACGCCGGCGGCATGGCCAGGGTCTGCGGCAGCGTGATGACGGCAAAACGCGTGCGGTTGTAGGCCTCGTCCTGGATCGCGTGGGCCACGATGTGCAGCCCGAACTGGGCGGCCGCACGTTCGCTGGCCAGGCCAGCCCACGCCGGGTTGGTGGCGGCCAGGCGGGCCCCTTCGGCGTTGCTGCCGACGGCACGGCGTTCGGCATGGGGCAGGTGCTGGCTCAGCCAGCCCTGGCATTGCGCCAGCGCTTGCGGATGGGCCATCACCACTTCGATGCCGTCCAGCGAATTGGCCTGGCGCAGCAGGTTGTGCCGCACCAGCAGGCTCACTTCACCCACCACGTGCACGGGCGAGCGCAGGAACAGGTCGAGCGAACGCGCCACCACGCCTTCGGTGGAGTTTTCCATGCCGACCACACCGTACTGTGCGGTGCCGGCCGCGGTGGCGTGGAAGACTTCGTCGAAGCTGCTGCAATAGATCAGGTTGGCCGCGCTGCCGAAATACTCGACGGCCGCCTGTTCGCAGAAGGTACCTTCCGGGCCCAGCACCGCCACACGCTGCGGCGTTTCCAGGGCCAGGCAGGCCGACATGATTTCGCGCCAGATGGCGGCCACGTGCTGGTTGAGCAACGGGCCCTGGTTGGCACGCTGGATCTTTTCGATCACCTGCGCCACGCGGTCGGGACGGAAAAACGGCGTGCCTTCCTGGCGCTTGAGCTCGCCCACCTGTTCGGCCACGCGGGCACGCTGGTTGAGCAGGTTCAGCAATTGCTGGTCCAGCGAATCGATCTGCACGCGCAGCGCGCCCAGGGCCTCGGTCTGTATGGGTTGGCTCATGCGCTCAGGCCTGTTCTTTCTCGAAATCTTTCAGGTAGTCCACCAGGGCCTGTACACCCTCGATAGGCATGGCGTTGTAGATGCTCGCGCGCATGCCGCCGACCGACTTGTGGCCTTTGAGTTGCAGCAGGCCGCGCGCCTTGGCGCCGTCGAGGAAAGCCTGGTTGCGGCTTTCGTCGCGCAGGAAGAACGGCACGTTCATGCGCGAGCGGGCGGCCGGATCGACCTTGTTGACATAGAAGGCCGACCGGTCGAGGTAGCCGTAGAGCAGTTCGGCCTTGGCGATGTTGCACCGCTCCATGGCGGCCACACCGCCCTGCTGCTTGAGCCACTGGAAGGTCAGGCCGGCCATATAGATGGCGTAGGTGGGGGGCGTGTTGAACATCGACTGGTTGTCGGCCACGGTCTGGTAGTCGAAGGCCGAAGGGCAGGCGGGCAGGGCGTGACCGAGCAGGTCCTCGCGCACGATCACCAGCGTCACGCCGGCCGGTCCCACGTTTTTCTGGGCCCCCCCGAAAGCCAGGCCGACGCGCGACCAGTCCACCGGGCGCGAGAGCACGTGCGACGAAAAATCGATCACCAGCGGAGCGTCGCAGCCCAGGGCCTTGAGGTCGGGCAGTTCGTGGAACTCGATCCCGTGAATGGTTTCGTTGCTGCACAGGTGCAGGTACTGAGCGCCGGCGCTCAGTTGCCAGGAGGCGGGTGCGGGCAGGGCGGTGAAGCCCGACGCCTGGCCGCTGGCCGCGATGTTCGCTGTGGCGTAGCGCTGGGCTTCCTTGGCCGACTTCTGGCTCCAGCTGCCGGAGACCACGAAGTCCACCGTACCGCCGCGCGAGAGGTTCAGCGGCACGATGGCGTTTTCGGCCAGACCGCCGCCCTGCATGAACAGGATCTTGAATTCGGGCGGCACCGCCAGCAGCTCGCGCAGGTCGGCCTCTGCCTGTTCATAGATCGAGATGAACTCCTTGCCCCGGTGACTCATCTCCATCACGCCCATGCCGCAACCGTGCCAGTCCAGCATTTCGGCGGCGGCCTGCGCCAGCACGGCTTCGGGCATGGCGGCGGGCCCGGCCGAGAAGTTGTAGGGCCGCTGCGTCATTCGGCGTCTCCCGCCGGCGTGTCCGGGCCTTCTGCAGCGTCGGCCGCTTCCGGCACGTTGGCATCGTTCTCGACGATGCGCTGCAGGCCCGACAGCTCGGCGCCTTCGTCCAGCGCGATCAGCGTCACCCCCTGCGTGGCGCGGCCGAGTTCGCGGATCTCGCTCACGCGGGTGCGCACCAGCACGCCCTTGTCGGTGATCAGCATGATCTCGTCGTCGGGGTGCACCAGCGTGGCGGCCACCACCTTGCCGTTGCGCTCGCTCTGCTGGATCGCGATCATGCCCTTGGTGCCGCGGCCGTGCCGGGTGTATTCGCCGATGGGCGTGCGCTTGCCGTAGCCGTTGACGGTGGCGGTCAGCACCGCCTGCGATTCGTCTTCCGCCACCAGCATGGCGATCACGCTCTGGCCGTCTTCCAGCGTCATGCCCTTGACGCCGCGCGCGTTGCGGCCCAGCGGGCGCACGTCGTTCTCGTCGAAGCGCACGGCCTTGCCGCCGTCGCTGAACAGCATCACGTCGTGCTGGCCGTCGGTCAGGGCGGCGCCGATCAGGTAGTCGCCGTCGTCCAGGTTGACCGCGATGATGCCGGCCTTGCGCGGATTGCTGAATTCGTCCAGCGCGGTCTTCTTGACCGTGCCCATGCTGGTCGCCATGAACACGTAGTGGTCAGCCGGGAAGCTGCGGAACTCGCCTGTCAGCGGCAGCACCACGTTGATCTTCTCGCCGTCCTGCAGCGGGAACATGTTGACGATGGGGCGGCCACGCGATCCGCGCGAACCGGCCGGCACCTCCCACACCTTGAGCCAGTACAGCCGGCCGCGGTTGGAGAAGCACAGGATGTAGTCGTGCGTGTTGGCGATGAAGAGCTGGTCGATCCAGTCGTCTTCCTTGGTCGCCGTGGCCTGCTTGCCGCGGCCGCCGCGCTTCTGGGCGCGGTACTCGGACAGCGGCTGACTCTTGATATAGCCGCTGTGGCTGAGCGTGACCACCATGTCGGTGGGCGTGATCAGGTCCTCGGTCGAGAGGTCCTGGGCGCTGTGTTCGATCTCGCTGCGGCGGGCGCCCAGCTTGGTCTGGCCGAACTCGTTCTTCACCGCCACCAGTTCCTCGCTGATGATGGTCGAGACGCGTTCGGGCTTGGCCAGGATGTCCAGCAGATCGTCGATCTCGGCCATCACGTCCTTGTACTCGGCGACGATCTTGTCCTGCTCCAGCCCGGTCAGGCGCTGCAGGCGCATCTGCAGGATTTCCTGCGCTTGCGTCTCGCTCAGGCGGTACAGGCCGTCGCCCTGCATGCCGAACTCGCGTTCCAGGCCTTCCGGGCGGTAGTCGTCGGCGTTCACCGTGCCGCCGTCGGCCTTGGCGCGGGTGAGCATTTCGCGCACCAGTTGGCTGTCCCAGCTGCGCGTCATCAGCTCGGCCTTGGCCACCGGCGGGGTGGGGCTTTCGCGGATGATCTTGATGAACTCGTCGATGTTGGCCAGCGCGACGGCCAGGCCCTCGAGCACGTGGCCCCGGTCGCGCGCTTTGCGCAGGTTGAATACCGTGCGGCGGGTCACCACCTCGCGGCGGTGCTCCAGGAAGACGGTGATCAGGTCCTTGAGGTTGCACAGCTTGGGCTGACCGTCGATCAGCGCCACCATGTTGATGCCGAAGGTGTCCTGCAGTTGCGTCTGCTTGTACAGGTTGTTCAGCACCACCTCGGGCACTTCGCCGCGCTTGAGCTCGATCACCAAGCGCATGCCCGATTTGTCGGACTCATCCTGAATGTGGCTGATGCCTTCGAGCTTCTTCTCGTGCACCAGTTCGGCGATGCGCTCCTGCAGCGTTTTCTTATTGACCTGATAGGGGATCTCGTCAACGATGATCGCCTGGCGCTGGCCCTTGTCGATGTCCTCGAAGTGCACCTTGGCGCGCATCACCACGCGCCCGCGGCCGGTGCGGTAGCCGTCCTTGACACCCTGGATGCCGTAGATGATGCCGCCGGTGGGGAAGTCCGGTGCCGGGATGATTTCCATCAGCTCGTCGATCGAGCAGTCCGGGTTCTTCAGCGAATGCAGGCAGGCGTCCACCACCTCGTTGAGGTTGTGCGGCGGAATGTTGGTGGCCATGCCGACCGCGATGCCGCCCGAGCCGTTGACCAGCAGGTTGGGCAGGCGCGTCGGCAGCACCAGCGGTTCTTTTTCCGAGCCGTCGTAGTTCGGGCCGAAATCCACCGTCTCCTTGTCGATGTCCGCAAGCATCTCGTGCGCGATCTTGGACATGCGGATTTCGGTATACCGCATGGCGGCGGCGTTGTCGCCGTCGACCGAACCGAAGTTGCCCTGGCCGTCCACCAGCATGTGGCGCAGCGAGAAATCTTGCGCCATGCGCACGATGGTGTCGTACACCGCGCTGTCGCCGTGTGGGTGGTACTTACCGATCACGTCGCCAACGATACGGGCCGACTTTTTGTAAGGCCGGTTCCAATCGTTGTTGAGCTCGTGCATCGCGTACAGCACGCGCCGGTGCACCGGCTTGAGACCATCCCGCGCATCAGGCAGGGCGCGGCCCACGATCACGCTCATGGCGTAGTCGAGGTAGCTGCGGCGCATCTCCTCTTCCAGGCTGATAGGCAGGGTCTCTTTGGCGAACTGGGTCATGGACGATACGGTGGCTGAGAAAAGGATGCCGCGCAGGGCAATAGGCGATTTTAGGATGCGCGCCCAGAAGGGCCCGAAAACCCCGGTTGTTGCATGAAGGCAACGGTGCCGAAAACCATGTCGCTGCCGGGTCGTGGCGCCGCATGCACTGACCAACCGTTACACACGCTTGTGGCACAATGAATTCAGCGTCTTGTAAGACGTGAATGTGTTCCAATAACTGGCCCGCCTGTGGCTCATCTTGAGGAAAACCATGAAAAAACTGAACAAAGTGGCAATGCTGTTTGCAACCGCCGCCATGGCAACCGCCGCTGGCGCCCAATCCATCGACAACTGGCGCAATGGCACGTCGGAACTGGTCTGGAAGAACGGCACGAACGAACTGTGCTGGCGCGATGCCTTCTGGACGCCGGCGACCGCCGCCCAAGGTTGCGACGGCGCGATCGTGCCGGCCGCTGCACCCGCTCCGGCTCCGGCACCCGCCCCGGCCCCGGCCGCTGCACCCGCTCCGGCACCCGCCCCGGCCCCGGCTCCGGCTCCGGCTGCCACCAAGGTGACCTACGCTGCTGACGCATTCTTTGACTTCGACAAGGCTGTTCTGAAGCCCGAAGGCAAGGCCAAGCTGGACGATCTGGCCGGCAAGGTCAAGGGCATCAACCTGGAAGTGGTGATCGCCGTGGGCCACACCGACTCCACCGGTGCTGACGGCTACAACCAGAAGCTGTCGGTGCGTCGCGCCGAAGCTGTCAAGGCTTATCTGGTGAGCAAGGGTATCGAAAGCAACCGCATCTACACCGAAGGCAAGGGTGAAACCCAGCCCGTGGCCGACAACAAGACCCGCGAAGGCCGCGCCAAGAACCGTCGCGTGGAAGTGGAAGTGGTCGGCACCCGCGCCAACTGATCCTCTTCAGGTTCACCTGCAAAAAACCGCGCTTCGGCGCGGTTTTTTTATGGCCGGTGGCGATAATCCGGGCATGACAGCTCCGATCAACGCCGATCCGGCCGAACTGGCCAAGTTCTCCGATCTGGCCCACCGCTGGTGGGACCCCGAAAGCGAATTCAAACCCCTGCACCAGATCAACCCGTTGCGGCTCGACTGGATCGACAGCCAGGCTTCCTTGGCCGGCCAGCGTGTCCTGGACGTGGGCTGTGGGGGCGGTATCCTGGCCGATTCGATGGCGCGGCGCGGTGCCGACGTGACTGGAATCGACCTGTCCACCAAAGCGCTCAAGGTGGCCCAACTGCACGCACTGGAGGCCGGAACACCCCGCATTCAGTATCGTGAAGTCAGTGCCGAAGCCCTGGCGGCCGAGGTGCCGGGCAGCTTCGACGTCGTCACCTGCATGGAGATGCTGGAGCACGTGCCCGACCCGGCATCGGTGGTTCGCGCCTGCGCTACGCTGGTCAAGCCCGGTGGATCGGTTTTCTTCTCCACCATCAATCGCAACCCCAAGGCCTTTCTGTTTGCCATTGTGGGCGCCGAATACCTGCTCAAGATGCTGCCCAAAGGCACCCATGAGTACGCTCGCATGATCCGGCCCAGCGAACTCGCCGCCTACTGCCGTGACGCCGGGCTTGACGCCCTCCGTACCCGGGGCATGGAATACAACCCCCTGACCCAGCGCTACTGGCTCAGCAACGACACCAGCGTCAACTACCTGTTGGCGACGCGCAAGGCATGAGGCCCGTTCCCAACCCCATTGCCGCCGTGCTGTTCGACCTAGATGGCACCCTGGTCGACAGCGCGCCCGATCTCGCGCTTGCTGCCGAGCGGATGCGCGCTGCCCGTGGGCTACAACCTTTGCCCCTGGACCGCTACCGGCCGCACGCCAGTGCTGGCGCTCGCGGCATGTTGGACATTGCTTTTGGCATCACCCCCGAAGCGCCTGTCTACGAGGCGATGAAGCAGGAGTTCCTGGCAAGCTATGCCCAAGGGCTGCTGGACACCACACACTGCTTTGATGGGGTGGATTTGTTGCTCGCCGCGCTGCACCGCCACAGCTTGCCCTGGGGCATTGTGACCAACAAGGTCGACCGCTTCACCACACCCTTGGTGGCCGGTTTTCCTCAACTGGCTGCGGCGGGCACCGTGATTTCCGGGGATACCACGCCACACGCCAAGCCCCATCCCGAACCCCTGCTGGAAGCGGCCCGCCGGCTGGCGGTGGCACCGACTGCCTGCCTGTACATCGGGGATGACGAGCGCGACATCGTGGCTGGCCGCGAGGCCGGCATGTACACCGTGGCCGCCAGCTACGGTTACCTGGGCGTGGAAGGCCGTGTCGACCACTGGGGCGCCGATGCCCACATCGATTCTCCGGCCGACCTCTTGAAATTGCTCGGATTGCCTTAAACTCAGGCGTACCGGGGCTGCATTGGTTTCGACGTGGGTTCGGACACGCAGCAGGGCATGTCGAGGTTCTGTCACCTCGTTAAACCGCAGAAAAAAACTAACTGCAAACGACGAACGTTTCGCACTCGCCGCTTAATCCGGCGAGCCTTGCAACAGCAGGCCGATAGGCTGGGCAAGGGTGGCCGCAAGGCTGTCCTCGCTGCAAGGGAATTTTTATCGGCTGGCCCGGCGCCGGGTACCTTGGCGCGGGGTGAGACTCAAGGGTACTGGCGGGTTGCGTAGCGTGTCGCTGCGCGGCGCAACCGGCGAGATTCAAAACAGACGACTACACATGTAGAACTGCGCGAAGAAGGCTTGCGGACGGGGGTTCGAGTCCCCCCAGCTCCACCACCACAACGTCCAAAGGCGTTCACTGAAGTCCAGTGAACGCCTTTTTTCTTTGGAGAATGAATTATCCTTGGTCCGCTTTTGTCCAAAGTCTTCCACGGGACGCGAGGTGGATGTCGGGGCACAGACGGGGGGACGTCCATCCACCGTCCTCGTTGAGCTATTGGGCCCTGATGCAGCGGTGGCGCGACTGAAATCGCTCATCGTGACTCCAGGTCTATGGGGCTTGATTCCCGCCATCGCGATGGCCGGTGGCAGTGGCATGGTTTTGGGAAAGAAGCGGCGTGGACGGTTGGTTGATACCAAGAAGAAGCGCATTGGAGTTGGAACTGACTCACTATCGTGGACGGGCACCGGTTTGATTCTCAAACCATTTCGGGTGTTGTCTCGACATGCGCGACGGCCTCTTCGACAACTTCAAACAGGGTTTCGTTGCTCCTTGCGCAGTTCAGAGGTGAGAAGAAACCCTGGCCACTGTGACGGCGCCGAGGGGGTTACCCGTCTCCCATCCAGGTGAAGACCACCGTGCGGTCCTGTGCCTTGCTTTGGAAAGAGTTGCGCTCGATGAGTTCGCCTTCCAGGCTGGCGAAAATGCTCTCGGCCATCGCGCTGTCGTGGGCATCGCACACCGCAGATGGGCGATCCTGCATTTGCCGGCAACGTTCGCCAAGGGCCAGGCTGGTGTCCTGGCTGCCTTGATCGCTGTAGGGATGTCCAACGCGAATTGGGACAGGGATCGAGTGTAGGACCCTGCGTCTACCCCTGAGCGCGGGGAGCTGCGCCTGGCACCACACTCGCCGTTTGCTCAATTCATCACGAAGCCGCCCGATGCGCCCACGGTTTGACCCGTGATGAACAGGGCTTGGTCGGAAGCGAGAAAGGCCACCACGCCAGAGATGTCACCGGGACGCGAGAGACGGCCCACTCCTTTGGAGATTGGGTAGACGTTGAGCATCTTTTTGAGCAACTCGTTGTTGTCCACGGTGGCATGGATGTTGAGTGGTCCATCTTTGATGCCCTCGTGCGACACCGCGCCCAAGGCAATGGAGTTCACCGTGATGGCGTGGCGGCCATGCTCGCGCGCCAGCGCCTTGGCGAAACCGCCGATGGCGGCCTTGGCGCCCGAATACACCGCCATGTTGGCCTCACCGATGCGCCCCGCCTCGGAAATGATGTTGATGATGCGGCCGGTCTTCTTCTCGACCATGCCCGGCAGCACTGCGCGGCAGCAATACATGGTGCCGTAGACGTTGAGGTCAACGATCTTGGTCCAGTCGGCCACCGGCGTTTCCAGGAAGGGGGGCGTGCGGCCACCCTTTTCGCGGCGCTCGGGGATGATGCCGGCGTTGTTCACCAGGATGGTAATTGGGGCCGAGAAGTGAGCGCGTGCGCGGGCGACCATGGCTTCAACTTCGTCGAGTTGGGTGATGTTGGCGGGTGCCGCCAGCGCCTGGCCGCCCGCAGCGGCGATCTCTTTGGCTACGGCGTTGGCACGCTCTTCAAACAGGTCGTTGACCACGACCTTGGCGCCTTCGGCGGCCAGTTCCAGGCAGATCTGGCGTCCCACGCCTTGACCGCCACCCGTGACGAGGGCTATCTGTCCGTTCAATCCCAGTTGCATACGATTCCTTTGATGAAGTTGATGTTGTTGAAAGGGAGGTCAGCGACCGACGAAACGCGGTGCGCGTTTTTCGACAAAGGCGCGCATGCCTTCGATGCGGTCTTCGCTGTCCACCAGCATCGACGCGGCGTAACGCTCGTACTCCAGGCCGGAATCGAGATCGGTCTGCATGCCGCGGTTGATGGCGCGCTTGGCGAAGCGCACCGCCAGGGGCGGGTGCTGCGCGAGGCGTTTTGCCCACTCCATCGCGGTAGGGAGCAGCTCTTCGCCGGGGAGAACCCGGCTGACCAGGCCCATGCCCAGTGCGGTATGGGCATCGATGAGGTCCGCCATGAAGATCAGTTCCTTGGCCCGGGCTTCGCCGATCACGCGTGGTAGACGCTGTGTACCACCCGCGGCCGGAATCACGCCCAGCTTGATTTCGGGCAGCCCGAAGCGTGCGGTCGAGGCGGCCAGCCGGATGTCGCAGCACAGTGCGATTTCCAGCCCGCCGCCCAGCGCCACGCCGTTGATGGCGGCGACCACAGGCTTTTCGAACTCTTCGATGTTGCGGAACAGGTCGTGGGTGGCCTTCTGGCGAACGAAGTACTCGCTGCCGCAAACCACTTCGCCTGCACGCTCCTTGATGTCGGCGCCGGCGCAGAACGCCCGGTCACCACTGCCGGTGATGAGCACCGCGCGCACCTGGTCATCGCTGCGGGCGAGCTCGAAGAAGGCGCGAGCCAGGTCGGCCTTCATCGTGCCGCCCAGCGTGTTCATGCGTTCGGGGCGGTTGAGCGTGATAACGGCGACCTGGTCGCGCACTTCGTACAGCAGCGTGCCCAGGTCCTGTGGCTGGTTTTGGGTGGTCATGCTCTTCTCTCCTGTTGTGCGGGGCGGTCAGTGGGCAGTCGATAGCACATGGGCAATCGACACCGACCCCAGACCGATCATGTGGGCCATGGCCCAGCGCGCATTGGGGTGCTGGCGACCGGACGCTTCGCCGCGCAACTGGCGGGTGATCTCGGCGATCTGGCCAATGCCGGTCGGCCCGAGCGGGTGGCCCATGCCGATCAGGCCGCCCGAGGCGTTGACGGCGCAACGGCCGCCGATCTGGGAGTCGCCACGGGCCAGGTAGCGCGCGCCTTCGCCGGGTTCACAGATGCCGATGGCCTCGGTGTAGAGCAGTTCTTCGATGGAGAAAGCGTCGTGCAGTTCGAGCAGGTCCAGCTCGGTCGGGGCGATGCCGGCCTGCTCGCAGGCAGCCTGGGCGCTGGACCGCACCAGTTCCGTGGCCGCATCGCCGTAGCCGGTTTCTTCGCGGTCGCTGCCGGCTACCGAGGCGTGTACGCGGACACAGCGCTTCGCGTCCAAGCCCAGGCGCTTGAGCGCGTGGCCAGAGACCAGCAGCACGGCGGCGGCGCCTTCGCCACGCGGGGTGCACTGCTGCACCGTGAGATCCCCGACGACGCGCGGCGAGGCGAGCACCTGGTCCAGCGTGCGGGGCTTGCGAAACTGGGCGAAGGGGTTGAGTGCGGCATTGCCATGGTTCTTGACCGCCACCGCAGCCATCTCTGCCACGCTGGCGCCGCGCTCGCGCAGGTAGGTGCGCGCCATCATGGCGAACTTGACCGGAGGCAGGTTGGCGGTGTCGCTCAGGCTTTCGAGCCCGTTCTTGTTGGCCGCGCGGCGACCGTCGCCGTGTTTGTCCACACCGACGGCGAGCACCACGTCGCTCATGCCGGTGGCGATCTCCATGCAGGCCTGGCGAAAAGCGAAAGACCCTGAAGCAGAAGCGTTTTCGACCTGCGTCACGGCCAGACCGGTCGAGCCCAGGTGGCGGAGCATCACGCGCCCGGTGGCCATGCCGATGGCGGCGGTGCCGACGTAGGCACTTTGAACCTGGTCCCAGCGCAGCCCGGCGTCGACCAGCGCGGCGCGCACGGCGGTCAGGCCCAACTGGGTGTATGGTGTTTCGGTGGGGAACTGGTAGGCGTGCATGCCGATGCCCACCACGTAGATGCCACCGTTTTGGTCGATCCAGTTCGTGGAGGTGGCGGCTCGTTGTTGGGTGCCGGTGCTCATGTCGCGACCTCCTCATTCATCGGAACAAAGACGCAGGCATAGACCCCCTGCGCTTCGCGCACCTCTGCGATGGCCTTGAGGGTCATGCCCGTGCGCAAGCCAGACTCGTCTTTGACCCCGATCACGCCTTCTTCAACGATGCCGTCTGCGATGCGGATATCGCCAGCGATCGTGGGCGCCTGCATGTCCGGTATCAGCGGCACATGGATGGTCACGAACTCCAGCAACTCTCCTTGGCCAGGGCGGGTCAGCCGGGGGGCCTCGGTGAGTGGGTCCCCACAGTGCGAGCAGCCCGGGACGTTGGCCGGAAAGTTGACCGTTCCGCAAACCGGGCATTGTGAGAAGATGAAGTCGAGGGAGGTGCCGTCCGACGCCAGCTGGTAGAGCGTGGGGTGCAGAGGCTTCAAGGAAGTCAGTTGGTCGATCATGAATGAAGGTCGGTCAAGCCAAGGGGAAGGGCCACGCGAGCGTGGCCGCGGGGTCATTCGAGCGAGGCGCCGGATTTCTGCACCAGATCGCGCCAGCGCACCATTTCCGTCTTGACGAAGTCGCCCAGCTTTTGGTCGCGCATGCCGGTCATCGGGATGCTTCCGTATTTCTGGTTGTTCTTCACCATCTGGGGGTCGACCATGGCCTTCTCGATGGCGTCTGCCAGCTTCTTGACGATGGCCGGTGGGGTCTTGGCAGGCACGAAGACGGCGCCCCAGGAGCTGGACTCTGCGCCTGTCAATCCAAACTCGCTGATCACCGGTACATCAGGGGCGCTGGCAAGCCGCTTGTTGGCCGTGACCGCCAGTGCGGTGAGTTTCTTGCCGTTCACCAGCGGCAGCACGATGGCCGGGTAATCGAACATCAGGTCGACGTTGCCGGCCATGAGATCGGTCAGCGCTGGGCTGCTGCCTTTGTAGGCGATGTGCGTCATCTTGGTGCCGGTCACCATCTGGAACATTTCTGCCGTGAGGTGCGTGCCCGTGCCCGCGCCAGCCGAGCCGTAGTTGAGCTTGCCCGGGTTGGCTTTGGCATAGGCGATCAGTTCGGGGACCGTTTTGAATGGCCGGTTGGGGTTGATCACCAGTACCAAGGGGGACTCCGACACGCCATACACCGGCACGAAATCGGCGATCGGGTCATACCCCACTTTTTTGTACAGCGCGAGATTGGCGCCCTGAGTGCCTTGCGTGCCGTAGACCATCGTGTAGCCATCGGGAGTCTGGCGGGCAGCGGCTTCCACGCCAATCGAGCCACCAGCACCAGGGCGGTTTTCCACGATCACGGGTTGCCCCAGATGGGGTTCGAGCAGTGTCGCCAGCAACCGGGCTGTGTTGTCGGTCACGCCACCGGGGGTGAACGGAATGATGAATTTGATCGGACGTTCTGGCCATTGAACATCTGCCGCATGGGCGGTGCACAGGGCGAGTGACCCGAGCGCCAGAACGGACAGCTTCCTCAGAATGTTTCGCATGGTTGTCTCCATTTTTTCTGCCACAATATCGTGACTGGTCGTAGAATACTTCAAAATATCGTAGAAATGCAAGATCGAATTTTGAGTTTTTCATTGAAAAAAATAGGGAAAAAACAGCCTTTTATCGGACGGTTTTCTGAAGTCATTTCGTTATTATTCGAGCTTATCTACGAAATTTCGGAGTAACTATGCCCACCATCGTTCCTGCTGCCACCCGCACCATGCTGCTGCTTGAAGTGTTTGCCCGTGAGCGCCGAGAGCTGTCCAACTCGGATCTGGCGCGTCTTATGGACCTACCGGAAAGCAGTTGTTCAGACCTGCTTTTCACGCTGCACGAGATGGGCTATCTGCTGCGCACGGCGCGCAGCAAGCGCTTCTATCCCACGGCGCGACTGCTGGACATTGCGCAGGAGATTTCGGCCAGCGATCCGCTGTTCGCGGTGGCCACGGAAGCCTGCGAGTTGTTGCGCGACAAGACCGGCGAGACCGGTCTGTGTGGCCATGTGGTGTCGGGGGTGGTGCATGTGCTGGCGTTTGCCGAAGGCACGCATCCGCTGCGCTACGTTTCCAACGTGGGCAACAAGATCGCGCTGCACGTCTCGGCGCTGGGCAAGGCGGAGCTCGCGCTCGGCACCCCCGAAGAGGCGGCGCGCCAGCTGCGTCTGAAGACGATGAAGCAGATCGCGCCCGGCACCATCACCGACCTGGCCGTGCTGGAAGCACAGATCGCCCAGGCCAAGGCGCAGGGCTGGAGCTGGGTCGAGAACGAAGGTTTTGACGGCCTGTCCGCCATGGCGGTGGCCGGCTACGTGGGCGATCAGCCGCTGGCCATCTCCGTGGCCGGTCCCACCCAGCGCATGCTGGCCCACAAGGACGCTTGTCTGCAAGCCCTCAAGGACGTCCAGGCGCTCGTGTTCCACGCGCGCGACGGCGCGGCGCCGCCGCGTGCCACCGGTGCGCGGCGCGCCGCCACCGCAAAAGTGACCGGGCCGGCGTAGTCCGCGCCCGGGTCCAATCCCATTTCAACCCACAGGAGACCCACCCATGTATTTTGTTGCCGATGCCGACCAGGAGATGTTGCGCGACAGTGTCCGCCGCTTCATGAAGAGCGAAGTCGCCCCCCTCGTGTCCGAACACGACAAGGCCAAGACCTTTCCCTTCGAGCTGCTCAAGGCGCTGACCCCGTTCGGCTACATCGGCGGGCGTTTGCCGGAGTCGCTCGGTGGCATGGAGCTGGACGCCATGAACTGGGCCATGCTGATGGAAGAGGCGGGCTACACCTGGCTGTCGCTCCGGACCATGGTCAACATCACCAACGCCGCCATCCACAAGCTGGCGGCCGAGGCGAACGAGGAGCAGAAGGAGCGATTCCTCAAGCCCCTGATGGCTTCCGAGCGCCGCGTGTTCAACGCCATCAGCGAACCGGGCACCGGTTCCAACATCGCCCAGGTGCAGACGCGGGCCGACCTCCAGGGCGACCACTATGTGCTCAACGGCCGCAAGCTCTGGATCACCAACGGCGTCTTTGGCGATTTCGGCATCGTGGTGGCGCGCACCTTCAGCCCCGACTGCGACGGCCAGCTCTCTACCTTCCTGGTCGAACGCGAGGTGTCGCCGTACGAAGTGCGTCCGGTCGACACCATGGTGTTGCGCAGCACCGGCACGGCCGAACTCAACTTCGACAACGTCAAGGTGCCGCGCGAGAACCTGCTGGGTGAAGAGGGCAAGGCGCTCAAGAAGATGTTGAAGGGCTTGGATGGTGCCCGCGTCAACATCGCGATGGGGGCGGTGGGGGCTGCGCAGGCGGCGCTCGACCTGTCCATCGACCATGCCCGCACGCGCACGCAGTTTGGCAAGCCCATCGGCAGCTTCCAACTGATCCAGAAGCTCATCGTGGACATGACGGTTCGCGTGGAAGCTGCACGGGCGTTGGGCCTGCGCGCCGCCGCCGCGCTGGACTCCGGGCAGGACGCCCGCACGGCCGCTTCCATCGCCAAGCTGTACGCCACCGAAGCCGCCCACGAGGTAGCCAGCATGGCCTTGCAGGTGCACGGCGGACTGGGTTATGCAACCGACTACCCCATCGAACGCATTTTTCGGGACACGCGCGGCGGCACGATCCCCGAAGGCACGACCGAGGTGCAGACCTTGATCGTGGGCCGCGAGATTCTGGGCATGTCGGCCATCGCCTGATGGTGAGCACCGCAGCCTCATCCCAAAACACAAGACCTCTGGAGACAACGTTGACCGATTTGACGCGGCTGATTCACCCCCGCTCGATTGCTCTGGTGGGCGCCTCCGATCGCCTTCACAGCATTGGCGAGCGTACCCTGAGCAACTTGCTGGACCACTCCGAGTTCGACGGCGAGATTTTTCTCGTGAACCCGACCAAGACCGAGATCCGGGGGCAAAAATGCTGGCCCAGCGTGGCCGCCTTGCCTGTCACACCCGACATTGCGGTGATCGTGGTGCCGGTGGCGGGCGTGCTGGCCGTGGCGGAGGAGTGCGCCGGCCGGGGCGTGCCCTTCGCCGTGGTGCTGACTTCCGGCTTTGGCGAGGCCGGAGAAGAAGGCGAGCAGGCGCAGGTTCGCCTCAAGGCCATCGCCGACGCGGGCGGCATGCGGATCTACGGTCCGAACTGCCCGGGACTGACCAACGTCAACCACCGCCTGGGTCTGACCTTCTCCCCCTCGTTCCCGCACGACCTGATCAAGGGGCCGATCGGTCTGGCCACCCAGGGCGGCGGTCTGGGTCGCAACGTGATGCAGGCTATGGACCGGGGCATCGGCATCGGACTGTGGGCGTCCACCGGCAACGAGGTGGACCTGCAGGTGGCCGATTTCATTCACTACATGGCCGACGCGCCGGACATCAAGGTCATCGTCACCTTGCTCGAAGGCATCAAGGACGGCGCCAAGTTCGTCGCCGCCATCCAGCGGGCGGCGGCCAATGGCAAGCCGGTGATCGCGTTCAAGGTGGGCAAGTCCGAATACGGTCAGCGCGCGGCGCAGTCGCACACCGCGTCGCTGACCGGTTCGGCGGAGGTGAACAGTGCGGTGTTCCGCCAGTTCGGCGTGATCGAGGTGGACGACATCGACGAACTGGTCGACACGGCCTGGCTGTTCGCGCGCGCCATGCCAGGCCCCGAGGACGGCATCGGCATCTACACCTCGTCGGGCGGCACCGCCGCACTGACGGCCGACGCGGTGGGCACGCGGGGCCTGCGGCTGGCCACCTTCGCACCCGAAACGCGGGCGCTTCTGAAAGAGCTGTTGCCCGACTACGCGGCGATCGACAACCCGGTGGACACCACGGCGGTGGTGCTGAGCGATGCGCAACTGATCGAGAAAACGCTGGGCGCGGTGGCCAGCGACCCGAACCTCGGCTGCGTGATCGTGCCCATCACCCTGGATTACGGCGAGACCACCATCCAGATGGCGCGCACCATCATTGCCGCGCAAAAGAACTGCACCACCCCGATTGTTCCGATCTGGATGAGCGATCGCATGGGCGAGGGCTACCGCATGCTGGTGGAACATGGTTTTGCGCCGCCGCGTTCGGTGGGCAAAGGCCTGAGTGCGGTGCGGCGCTGGGTGGCGTATGGCCGCTGGAAGCGCAGCCAGTCGGGCGTGTCTGCGGTCACGCTCACCTCGGTGCTGCCGCCCGCGTCGGCCACACGCTCGGTGTCGGAGCTTGAAGGCAAGCGCCAGTTGCGCGAGGCCGGCATCGCGGTGCTGCCCAACGCCCTGGCCCGAAGCCAGGAAGAGGCCGTGGCGAAGGCGGCGGCGATGGGTTTCCCGGTGGTGGCCAAGATCGCCAGCGGACAGATCGTGCACAAATCGGACATCGGCGGCGTGCAGGTGGGGCTGAAAACCGCCGAGCAGGTGGCGGCCGCCTGGGTGGACATCATGGCCTCGGCGGCACACCACCGCCCCGATGCCACGATCGATGGCTTGCTCATCGAGAAGATGGCGCCCCAGGGCGGCGTGGAGCTGATGATCGGCGTGACCCGGGACCCGGTGTTCGGTCATGTGATGACCTTCGGCATGGGCGGCATCTACGTGGAAATCCTGCGCGATGTGACGCGCCGCATGCTGCCGATCGGAGCGGAAGATGCGGCGGCCATGGTGCGTGAGATGCGCTGCTTCCCGCTGCTCGACGGCGCGCGCGGGCGGCCGCGGGCCGACCTCCAGGCACTCAAGGCGCTGTTGTTGAAAGTGTCTGCGTTTGTGGTGGCGAACGCCGACCGCATCGAGGAGATGGATCTCAACCCCGTGTGGCTGGGCGCCGAGGGCGAAGGGGCCTTGCCGCTCGACGCCGTCATCATCGAGCGCGCCGAACAGAAGGCATCGGCATGACGGGCCCTTCCACGCGCCCGCCGCTGGCGGGCATCACCGTGGTCGACTTCAGCGAACTGCTGCCCGGCCCGTTCTTCACGCAGGCATTGGCCGAGATGGGCGCACGCGTCATCAAGATCGAGCGCCCGCCCCATGGCGACAATGCGCGCCGACTGGGCGCGGGGGGATTTGCGGCGGTCAACCGGGGCAAGGAAAGCCTGCTGGTCGACATGAAGGACGAGGCCCAGCGTGCCCAGGTGCGTCAACTGGTGGTGTCCGCCGACATCCTGGTCGAGTCATACCGGCCGGGCGTGATGGCGCGTCTGGGGATGGACTTCGCGTCGCTGCAAGCCGACTGTCCGCACCTGATCTATGTCTCGCTCAGCGGCTATGGGCAGTCGGGCCCCTGGGCCCACCTGCCCGGGCACGACATCAACTATTTGGCGGCTGCTGGCGTGCTGGCCGTATCGGGGGAAGCGGGCGGTCCGCCCTCACTGGGGGCGGGTCTGCCGGTGGCGGACCTGTGTGGTGCCATGTATGCGCTGTCGTCCACGCTGGCCGCCTTGTTCCAGCGGGAAAGTACGGGGCTCGGTCAGCACCTCGACGTGGCATTGGCCGACTGCGCCCTGCACTGGATGAACCCGCGTCTGGGCACCTACCGGGAAGGCGGCGCGGAGACGCTGGAAGCGCAGCGCGAAGTGACGTTGGTCAAGCCGGCCTATGGCGCGTTCGCCTGTCTCGACGGCCGCCACCTCTCTATCGCGGCGCTGGAAGACCACTTCTGGCAACGTCTCTGTGAGGCCATTGATCTGGCGCCGTTCGATGGTGAGGCGTACCGGTCGTTCAAGCGGCGCAAGCCCCATGCGCAGGCCATCAACCAGCGTATCGCCGACGCCGTGAAAGACCGGGACGCCGACGCGCTGTTCGAGCTGCTGAGTCGGCACGACGTGCCGGTGGCCCCGGTGGTTGAGCCCTCCGGCTTGGCCGCGCTGCCGCAGTTCGCGACACGCGACAAGTTCGAAGCCGGCGACAACCTGCCCCTAGTGCGCTTTCCCGTGCCCCTGGCCGGCATGAGCGAGGGTGTGCTGGGACCGGTGCCTGCGCTCGGCAGTGCCCGCGTCTGAGCTGATGGCAGCGCCGTTTCGCACCCGGCTGACCGAGCTGCTGGGCATCGAATACCCGATCCTGGGTGGCGGGCTGATGTGGCTGTCGGACGCCCGGTATGTGGCCGCGCTGGCTCGTGCCGGTTGCATGGGCTTCATCACGCCGCGCTCCTTTGCCAGCGACGACGCGTTTGCCGAGGCGCTCGACCTGTGCGCCGACCTGAGCGCGGGCCGGCCTTTCGGGGTCAACCTGACCCTCTCCAGCCGTCCCGAGGCGAACCGCTCGGTCCAGCGCTGGGTCGAGATCGCGCTGGCCCATGGTGTGCGCCATTTCGAGACTGCGGGCTACCGACCCGACGGACTCATCGGCACGCTGCACGCCGCGGGTGCCACCGTGATCCACAAGGCCTCCAGCATCCGGCATGGCCTGGCTGCCGAGCGCGCGGGCGCCGATGCGATCGCCTTGATCGGCATGGAGGAGGGCGGTCACCCCGGCATGAACGAGCTGCCGGCCATGTTGATGGGGGCGCTGGCCGTGGGCCGGTTCCGTGTGCCGCTGGTGCTGGGCGGGGGCATTGGCCACGGTCGCCAGATCGCCGCCGCGCTGGTTCAGGGGCTGGACGGTGTGTTGATGGGCTCGCGCTTTCTGGTCTGTGAAGAAATCAGCGTCCACCCCGACTACAAGGCGCATCTGCTGACCTGCGATGAACACGCCACGGTGCGGGTCCTGCAGTCGCTGGGCAACACCTGGCGGGTGTTGAGCAACGACACCGCGCGACAGATCGAGGCGCTCGAACGCTCGGGTGCACTGGACCATGCTGCCTTCGGTGACCTCATCAAGGGCACCACGGTGCGCGATGGTTGTTATGCCACCGGCGACTGGAACCGGGGCATGTTGTCGCTCGGTCCTGCCATCGCATTTGCTCATCGTATCGAGCCCCTGTCGGTCATCGTGTCGGGTCTTATCCATGAAGCCCAACACGCCTTTCAAACATTTGATTCCCGGATGCCAAAGAGATGAACAAGCTGCCTTTCCTGGACCGCCTGAGCATTCCCGCAATTGCCGCGCCCATGCTGCGGGTGTCGGGTTATGAGCTCGTGTCCGCCGCCTGCGAGGCGGGTGTGGTGGGCGCGTTTCCAACCGCCAACTGCGCTTCGCTGGACGAGTTCGATGACTGGCTGGGGCGGCTTGGTCGAGCCGCTTCAGACAATCCCCGGCGCGCACCGTTTTGCCCCAACCTCATCATGCGCCGCGACCCGGAGCGCGTGATGGCGGAAGCGAAACTGATCGTTCAGCACCGAACGGAAGTGGTCATCACCAGCGTGGGTTCGCCCGCCGCCGTGATTCCGGCTTTGCACGATGGGGGATGCATGGTGTTGGCGGATGTGGCTTCGGTGCACCACGCCGAGCGTGCCATCGAAGCCGGAGCCGATGGCCTGGTCCTGCTGACGGCGGGCGCCGGGGGGCACACCGGATGGGCCAATCCGTTCTCCTTCGTGCGCGCCGTGCGGGCGATTTTCGACGGCCCCATCGTTCTGGCCGGTGGCATGTCGGATGGCGTGGCGTTGAAAGCCGCCACGGTGCTGGGCTGCGACCTGGGCTCCTTGGGTACACGCTTCGTGGCCACGCGCGAGAGTCTGGGGGCACCCGCCTACAAGCAGATGCTCATGGAGACCTCGCTTGATGACGTGTTGGTCACCCGTGCATTCACCGGCCTGCCGGCCAACTTTCTGAAGCCTTCGATTGAGCGTGTTGGCCTGAATCCGGCCGAGTTGGACGAAACGGTGACGGTGGCCGAGGCCAGGAAAAAATTCGGCGGGGGCGCAGACACCGCGGTCATTCAGCGATGGCAAGACCTTTGGAGCGCGGGTCATACCGTGTCTGCTGTGACGTCTGTTCCGTCGGTTGCCGAGCTGGTTGAGGCCTTGCGATCTGAGTTTGTGCGTGCGGGTTGATGTCGGCGCGATGGCGGCGGGAAGTGGCCAATCCGGCCAGCCTCTCCGTTTCCCGTGGGTGTCAAGCGGGGGGCAACAGCATGGCCGAAAGCGGTCCATGTGAACCGCCGCGGGCGGTTCACCCTTTGCCATGCGGCGGAGGGGCCATGTGTCGTGGCATGCCCGTTGGCCATCGCGCTTCAACCGCGACTGGTCGTTGGCCCCGAATGCGAAAAACCTGTTCGACAAGCTTTACTACCAGACGCTGGGCACGCCTCGTGGCGGCAATGGGTATGGTGAGCCGCGCAGTGTGGCGCTGACCCTACGCGGAAGCTTCTGAGATGGGTGAAATTTCAATGAATGAGAATTAATCTCAGTAAAATGAGGCATCAATATCCGCTGCCCTTGGCGCGACTTCCTGCTCCCATCGTCTGACGGTGGGTGCGGCGAGGCGTGATGTGATGCGAGGGGGCGGCCTCTGGATTCCGCGTGTTGCACCACTTTCTTTGGCCCCTCCTCGTTGCTGGCATTGGCATCTGTACTCCCTGCGGGGAGCGCATGGCCTTGGCCCGCGCAGGTCGCGGAGCCGGGCGGTGATCCGGGAACCCGGGGGCGGTGCGGTGGCGAATGCGGTCGTGCCGCGCAACGATCTGTATCTGGCCAGCTTGTACGCCCGCTGGCATGCGCCGGTGATGCGCATGCTGCGCCGCTACTTCGGCAGCCCGGCGGAGGTCGAGGATGCTGCGCAGGAGGTTTTCGTGCGCATGGCGGCCGCCGGCAAGGCGCTGGCACCCGACGAGGAGCAGCCCTACCTGCGGCAGACTTTGCGCAGCGTGGCGGCGCAGGCTTGGCACAAAGGCCCGGTGGCGCAAGGCGTGCAATTGGTGTCGTACGCGGATTGCGAGGACGAGCTGCATGCGGTACCGCAGGACGCGGGCATCGGGCAAGGGCTTGAGCAACGCCAGCGTTTGGCGCGCCTGCACCAGGCTGTGACCGAGCTGCCCCAGCGCCAGCGGGAGGCGTTTCTCCTGCACCGTGTGGAAGGCTACACCGTGCAGGAGACGGCCGATCAAATGGGCATCTCGCTGCGCATGGTGGTCAAGCACCTGGCGCGCGCCGTCGCCTATTGCGAAACCCGGGTTCAGTTTGCCAATGTGGAACAGATGAAGCGTTTGCAGTCTGTGCACGCGATGCTGAGTGCCGATGACGGTGAGCCATCGGGCGCGGCTGGTGCCGGCGGAGGTTCGCTGTGAGTCTGCTGCGTGCAGACGAAGCGTCGCCGGTGCAGAGCCTGGAGGCGCGGCTGCGTCGGAGCCATGAGGCTGGTGAATGGTGGGTGCGACGACAACAGGATGGCTGGACGCCCGAGGATGAGCAGGCACTGGCGATATGGCTGGCCGGCGATCCGCAACGCCGGGCCGCCTTCGAAAGCGTGCAACGCTCCTGGCGTGACGCGGCCGAACTTCGGCACCATTTCCCGCAGGCCTATACACACCGGGAAAAAACCAGGCGTGCCTCTGATCGCTGGATGGCCAGCCCGATATCGCGATGGGTCCATGTTTTGCGGCGCCTGGTCCATGGCGGAGGAAGCTGGGCGCGTGGACCCGCCTTGAGTGCAGGGCTGGCCATGGCCTTTTTGTGTATGGGGCTGTTCGGCGGCTACGGCTGGTACCGCTGGGCCTACCTGCCCCAATACACGTTGAGCATCGCCACCGGGCCGAGCGAGCTGCGGTCGGTGCAGTTGCCCGACGGATCCCGCATTGATCTCAATACCCGCAGCACGTTGCAGGTGCGGTATTACGCCCAGCGTCGGGAGGTTCTTCTGGACCAGGGCGAAGCGTTCTTCCAGGTGGCGCCCGACGCCGACAGGCCCTTCACCGTCGACAGTGGGCGCAGCCGGGTTCGCGTCCTGGGCACGGCATTCAATGTGCGGGTTGGCTCGCCCGCCATGGTGGTTCAGGTGCAACAGGGGCGTGTGGCCGTGCGGGTGGACCGTGTGCGTTCCGATACGGAGGCCTTGGTGATGGGCCCTGGTGCCGGGGTGGCCATTGACAACAGGACGCTTGCTTATCGCATCGTGCCGACATCGGCCAGTGCGGTCGCCGAGTGGCGGTCGGGTCAGCTTTATTTCAAGCAGGTGCCACTGCGTGAGGTCGCACGGGAGCTCTCCCGTTACCTGGGCGCTCCGGTGTCCGTCGATGGCGACGCTCTGGGGGCGACAACCATTTCGGGCTTGTTGGCATTGCGTGAGCCGGAGCGCTTTTTGCTGGCCTTGCCCAGCCTGATCGACGCGCGGGTGGAGCAAATGGCCGACGGGCACTGGCACATCACGCCCCTCTGATGGGCGCCTCGCCACTTTGCCACTGCCCGCCGAAGGGACGGCTGTGCGGGGCAACCCGATGCGGCCGTGTGCTGTTTGGTGCGCCATGACTGGACAGAAAAAGAATTTTTCGCGGCGGGTTCCATAAATGCGAGTGAATCTGCTTCTCCTTACTGGATGCCCCCGCAGCGGGGTGTCCTGAGCTGTCAGCCAAGGGCCTGCAGCGCACCGCGGTGCGCCTTCCCGAGCCAACAGCCGCAAAAAAGCGGTGCGCCCAGTGCGCAGGTTGGCCGGGTGCCTGTCACTCCTGAAAAGGGAGCGGTTGCCGGTGCCTGCGCATTGGCGGTGCATGGGCATACCAACACAGGCAAACATGCAGGAGCAGTCAGAGTGAAGAAGCACACGGACGTATCGAAGGGCGTGGTGAGGGGATTGAAACCAGGTTGCGCGGGGGCTCCCCTGACACAACCCATGGCCTTGCGCCCCACGGCGCTGGCGGCCCTTTTGGTGGCTGGCGTGCTGGGCGCAGGCGTTCTGGCATCCATGCCGGCACATGCGCAGCAAGCCGCGGCTGTGGAAGCCGCACGGCAAGCGTTCCAGTACCCTTCGCAGCCCCTGTTGGACGCGCTGCGAGCCTTCGGGCGGCAGACCCAGTACCAGGTGCTCTTCGACGATGCCCTGGTTCAGGGGCGTCAGGCGCCGGCCATCACCGGCAGCTTCACGCCGCGCGAAGCGCTGGAACGCCTGTTGGCGGGCAGTGGTTTGGTGGGTGTGAGCACCCAGCCAGGCACCATCACCTTGCGCAAAGCGCCGCAGGCAGCCGCTGCCGCCGCTGATACGGTGCTGGCGCCTGTGGTCGTCACGGCACAGGCCGAACGAGGTGTCGCGACCGAAGGCACGGGCAGCTACACCACCCATTCGACGCGCAGTGCGATCGGGCTCGGGCTGTCCCTCCGGGAAACGCCGCAGTCGGTGAGCGTGATCACTCGCCAGCGCATGGAAGACCAGGGCCTGACCCAACTGGCCGATGTCGTTGCCCAGACCGCCGGTCTGGTGGTCTCGCAAAACGGCAACGTCGGCTCGGACAGCTCGCCCATCTATTCGCGTGGCTTTTCGGTGGACAACTACCTGATCGATGGTGTGAAGATGCTGGAGAGCTACACCAGCATCTTTCAGAGCCAGGACATGGCGCTGTACGACCGCGTCGAGATCGTGCGAGGTGCCACGGGTCTCATGAATGGCTCTGGCTCGCCCAGCGCCAGCATCAACATGGTGCGCAAGAAGCCGACGAAGGACTTCCAGGCATCGGCCCGGCTGGAGCTGGGGTCCTGGGATTACCGGCGCGCGGATGTCGACATTTCGACGCCGTTGAACGAGTCGGGCAGTGTCCGTGGCCGTCTGGTCGCCGCCGTGCAGGACGCCGGGTCTTACATCGACCGCCTTGAAGAGGACCGCACGGTGCTCTATGGCGTCGTCGAGGCGGACCTTGACGCGGGAACCCTGGTGCGTGCCGGCCTGAGCCAGCAACGGCACGACTCCACGGGCCATGCCCGCGGCGGGCTGCCAGCTTTTTACAGCGACGGCACGCGCACGAAATGGGCGCGTTCCGATTCCGCGGCACCGACCTGGGCCTATTCCAAACGCCACAGCACCTCGGGCTTCGTTGAACTGGAACACCTGTTCGACAACGGCTGGGAGCTCAAGGCTTCGGCCATGCGGACGCTCACCGATTCCGACGAACTGGTGGGCTATGCCAGCAGTGGCAATCCGGATCGGGTCACCGGCGCTGGCGTTGGCATCTGGGCCACGCACTGGCTGTACCAGCCTCATCAGAACGTGGTGAATGTGAATGCCAACGGCCAGTTTGATCTGTTCGGCCGCGAACACGATCTGGCGCTGGGCGTCACCCATGCCCGAACCCGGCGCAACGGTCCCCACTTCACCAACTGGTACCACGACGGCTGGAGCAACGCCATCTCGAACATCTTCACCTGGGATGGCAACGACCCTGCTGCCCCCGACAACCCGACCGTCGGCTCGGGCACGATGAACGAGCGCAGCAACAGCGTGTTCGCTTCCACCCGTCTGCACGCAACGGATGCGCTTTCCGTCATCCTGGGGGCTCGCTACACCGACTGGCAGCGGGCCGAATCGACCCACTCGCTGAAAACCGGGTCGACCACCTACAGCTTGAGCCAGGCGTCCGGTGAGATCACCCCGTATGCCGGCCTCGTGTTCGACTTTTCCGAACGCTGGTCCGCCTATGCCAGCTACACCACCATCTTTCAGCCACAAAGCTACAAGACCATCACCGGCCGCTACATCGATCCATTGAGCGGCAACAGCACGGAGGTGGGCATCAAGGGCGCTTTCTTCGACAACCGCCTGAACATCGGTGCCGCTGTGTACGAGACGGAGGAAGACAACAAGGCCATCGCGATCCCGGATACCTTTGCGCCCGACGGTGCACAGGCCTATTACGCGACCTCCGGGACCAAGAGCCGTGGTTTCGAGGTCGAGGTGGCCGGGCAGGTGGCTCCTGGCTGGGAACTGTCTGCCAGCTTCGCCCGCAACGTCACGCGCGACCGCCTGGGCACGCTCATCAACACCACCGTGCCGAAGAACACCGCCAAGCTGTACACCTCGTACCAGCTCGACGCCCTGGCCCGTGGTCTGGTGGTGGGTGGGGGCCTGCGCTGGCAGAACGAGATCTACGCCAACAACATGGGGCCCAACCGCGTGCGTCTCGTCCAGCCAGCCTACACGGTGGTGGACCTGATGGCGCGTTATCCCGTGTCGGAGAAAACGACGATCTCGGTCAACCTGAACAACGTGTTTGACAAGGAATACCTGACCAACGCCGGCAACAGCTACTACGGCGCGCCGCGCTCGTTGCGGGTCGCGCTCGACACGAAGTTCTGACCGCCTGCGCAGACGGCCCGATGCCCCTCCGCTGCCCCGCAGCGTGAGGGGCTGGGTACGCCTTAAAATGCGATTCATTCGCATATAAGGGATATGGTCATGCACGCATCTGCCCCGGCGTCCAACTCCGTGCAGCTTCTGTACGCACAGCACCATGGCTGGTTGCAGGCGTGGCTGGGCCGCAGGTTGGGCAACGCATTCGATGCCGCCGACCTGGCCCAGGACACCTTCGTGCGCGTGCTCACCGCGCCCGAAAGCTCGCCCGAGAAGCAGCGCGGCTGGCAGCTTGATGAACCCCGTGCGTACCTCACGCTGATCGCCAAGCGGCTGCTGGCCAATCTGTACCGGCGGCGCTCGCTGGAACAGGCGTATCTGGAAGCGCTGGCGCAGGTGCCCGCGGCCTTTTCGCCGTCGCCCGAGCAGCGCGCGCTGCTGCTGGAGACGCTGCAAGCGGTCGACGCCATGCTCGACGGCCTGGCTGCCCCGGTGCGGCAGGCCTTTTTGCTGGCGCAGCTCGACGGTCTGGGTTATGCCGAGATCGCCGCCCAACTCGCGGTGAGCGAGCGCACCGTCAAGCGCTACATGGCACAGGCCATGGCGCGCTGCATCCTGTTGAGCGCCGAGCGGTGAGCGTGGCAGCGCAACGCACGGCAGCCGAAACCGTGGCCATCAGCGAAGCCGTGGCCCTGCAGGCGGCCGAGTGGTTTTTTTCTGCTGCATTCCGGCGAGACCGTCGAGCGCCGGCCGCTCTGCTCGCGGTCACCCCGGCGGGTTGGCTGGCCTGGCGGTCCTCGCCCGTGCGCGACTGGCTGGCCGAGCACCAACATCCCGGCGCAGCCGCTGCACGCGGCGCTCAGGCTGTTTTCCGATCAGTCGAAGCACCAGGTGCTGTTCGAGGAAGAGTCCGTCGCCGGAAAACGTGTCCGCGCGCTGCAGGGGCGCTACGCGCCGCGTGAGGCACTGGAGCGTTTGCTCCTGGGGGCTGGCATCCAGATCAACAGCACGTGGGCAGGTGTATTCACCTTGAAGCTCGCGCCTGTGCAGCCGGTGTTGGGAGCGGTGACGCTGGCGCCGGTCATCGTGACGGTCCAAGCCGAGCGCGAAGGGTCCACCGAAGGATCGGGCAGCTACACCTCCGTGGGCATGAACACGGTCACCAAACTGCCCTTGTCTGTGCGCGAGATGCCGCAGTCCAGAAGGCCACCGGTCGCACGACGATGGCGATGATGAACATTCCGGTTGACATCTTCAACTTCAACCACGCCCTCATTCCCGAGCCGGAAACGCCGGCTTACGCCAGCCAGCTCCAGGACAAGGCCAGCCTGCTGGGGCTGTATGGCAACACGCGTCTGGCCGTCACGCCGGGTCTGTACCTGCATCTGGGCGGCCGGCTCAATTGGTACAGGGACCACACGGACAACCTGATCACGGGTCAGGTCACCAGCGACTACCAGCAGGATGCCCAGTTCACGCCCTATGCCGGGCTGGTGTACGACCTGGGGCCGCAATGGTCGGTGTATGCCAGCTATGCCAGCACCTTTGTGCCGCAATCGCAATATGCGGTCTTCAATGGCGGGGCACTCAAGCCCGCCGAAGGCGACAACCACGAGGCGGGCGTCAAGGGGGCGTTGCTGGAAGGCCAACTGAATGTGGCTTTCGCGCTCTTCCACACCAAGAAGCGCCATGTGGCGGTGCTGGACACCGAGAACCTGGGCGGGTGCCCCGGCATTTCCACCAGCGACTGCTATCGCAACGCCAGTTTGCTGCGCAGCAAAGGGTTTGATGCCGAAGTCGCCGGCCGCATCGCGCCGGGCTGGGAGGTCGCTGCCGGCTACACCTATTTGACAACCCGCGATGACGCCGGTGCACCGCTGACGTCGGATGCACCGCACAACTTGCTGCGCGTTTCCTCCAGCTACACGCTGCCGGGCGCGTGGTCTGCCTGGACCATCGGTGCGTCGCTGAACGCCCAAAGCAGCAGCTACGTCACGGTGGTGCGCAATCCGGGGCGGGCGATTCTGGATCTCAGGGCGTCTTACCGCATCGATCGCCATTGGAGCGCTTCGCTCAATGTGGGCAATGTGTTTGACAAGACGTACTGGGAATACGTGGGCGGTACCCGCAATGGCAGTGGGTACGGGACGCCGCGCAGCGCGATGCTCACACTGCGTGGATCGTTCGACTGAGTAACCGTCTTGGAAGTCAAGCGCTGTGAAGCGATTTGTCCCAAGGTTTGCCAGTTCGGACCATGGCATTGAGCGTGGTCAGCAGCTTGCG
>NZ_BSPB01000011.1:0-114437 GCF_030160815.1 Hydrogenophaga electricum
GGCGCGCGGTGGCCAGCAGGCGTTCGCGCAGGGCCGCCACGCCTTCGCCGGTGTGGGCCGAGACCGGAAACAGGGGCGCGCCGGCCAGGGCCGTGGCGGCCAGCAGCGCCTGCACCTCGGCCTGCACGGCGGCCAGGCGATCGGCGCGCGCGGCCGGGTCGAGCCGGTCGATCTTGGTGAGGGCGACGCTGCCCTGGCGCACACCCAGCAGGGCCACCACGGCCAGGTGCTCGCGCGTCTGCGGCATCACGCCGTCGTCGGCGGCCACCACCAGCAGCACGTGGGCGATGCCCGTGGCGCCCGCCAGCATGGTGTGCAGCAGGCGCTCGTGGCCCGGCACGTCGACAAAACCCAGCGAGCAGCCGTCGTCGGCGTGCAGGTAGGCGTAACCCAGTTCGATGGAAATGCCGCGGCGTTTTTCCTCCGGCAGGCGGTCGGTTTCCACGCCGGTGAGCGCGCGCACCAGCGCGGTCTTGCCGTGGTCGATGTGGCCGGCGGTGCCGATGATCATGGGCGCTGCCGGCCGTTCAGGCCTGGGCCAGGGCTTCGGCGAGTTGGGGCAACTGGCCGGTGAAGGCGGCTTCGTCGCTGGCTTCGAGGCAGCGCAGATCCAGCCACAGCGCATCGCTGGCGATGCGGCCGATCACCGGACGCGGCAGGCTGCGCAGCGCGGCTTCCAGCCGGGCCAGCGCGCGGCCGGCGCGGCGGGGGCTGGCCGGGGCGATGCACAGGCCGTGGCTGGGCAGGTTGTCGACCGGCAACGCGCCGCTGCCGATCTGGCTGAACATCGGTGCGCTGCTCGCGGTGTAGCCGCTGCCCAGCGCGGCCTGCAGGGGGGGGCGCAGGGCGTCGGCCTGGGCGCGCATCTGGGCCGGCGCCCGGGTGAACAGGCGCAGCGTGGTCAGGCGCTGGGGCAGCAGATCGGGCGCGAGGTACAGGCGCAGCACGGGTTCGAGCGCGGCGAGCGTGAGCTTGCCCACGCGCAGCGCGCGCTTGAGCGGGTTCTTCTTGATCTTCGCGATCAGGTCCTGGCGGCCGACGATCAGCCCTGCCTGCGGCCCGCCCAGCAGCTTGTCGCCGCTGAAGGTGACGAGATCGGCACCGGCTTCGATCGTCTCGCGCACGGTGGCTTCGTGCGGTAGGCCCCACTGCGCCAGGTCAACCAGCGTGCCCGAGCCCAGGTCCACCGCCAGCGGCAGGCCGCGCGCGTGGGCGATGGCGGCCACCTCGGCTTCGGGAACGCTTTTGGTGAAACCGGTGACGGCGTAGTTGCTGCAATGCACCTTCATCAGCAGCGCGGTGCGGTCGGTGATGGCCTCGGCGTAGTCCTTGGCGTGGGTGCGGTTGGTGGTGCCGACCTCGACCAGCTTCGCGCCCGCGCGGGCCATGATGTCGGGGATGCGGAAGGCGCCGCCGATCTCGACCAGTTCGCCGCGCGAGACGACCACCTCCTTGCGCGAGGCCAGCGCATTGAGCGTCAGCAGCACGCCCGCGGCGTTGTTGTTCACCACGGTGGCGGCTTCGGCGCCGGTGAGCTCGCGCAGCAGGTCGTTGACGAGGTCGTCGCGGTCGCCCCGGCCACCGGTGGCGAGGTCGAATTCGAGGTTGGCGGGCGTGGTCAGCGCCTGCACCACGGCCTGCACGGCGGCGTCGGGCAGCAGGGCGCGGCCCAGGTTGGTGTGCAGCACGGTGCCCGTGAGGTTGAACACGGCCTTGAGGCGCGGCGCGAAGCGCGCGGCCAGGCGTTGGGCCACGGCATCGGCCAGGGCCGCCGGCTCGATCTGTGCCGGTGCCAGCTGGCCGGCCAGGGCCGCCGGGCGCAGGGCTTCCAGCGTGGCGCGCACGGCCTCGGTGGTGGCGTGGCCGCCGTGTTCGGCCGTCAGTGCCTGCAGCGCCGGCGCCGACAGCACGCGGTCCACCGCCGGCAGGCGCAGCGTGGGCGTCGGGGTGCTCACGCGGACGCTCCGGCGTCGCTCATGGGCAGCAAGGGGTTCATGCTGGCGCGCAGGAATTCGGTTTCGCCCATCAGCAGGTCCAGCAGCAGCGAGGCCAGATCGTCGGCCAGCGGTTCGGCCAGCGGGTCTTTTTCCTGGTTGACCAGCTTGCGGTAGGTGCGGCAGTCGCCGCAGGTTTCGGCCGTGACGACCTCGTCGGTGTGCGCGTCGCCGTCCTGCAGGCCCTGGTAGCGAACATGCCGGGTGGATTCGCAGTGGCTGCACTTGACGCGCACCATGTGCCATTCGGTGCCGCAGGTGCCGCAGTGCAGGTAGCGCAGGCCGGCCTCGCGTGCGCCGATGCGCAGCACGCTGACCACCGGCGGCGTGGCGCACACGGGGCAGATGGTGGCCGGGTCGGCGTAAGGGATGTCGCTGTCTTTCAGGCGGCTGGCACGGTCGGCAAACACCACCTGCAGCGCGGCCATGACCAGGGGGGCGGCCGCCAGGTCGTGGGCTTCGGTGTAGAGCCCGGCGAGCACGCGGCGGGCCAGGGCGTCGCGCGCGTCGGCCGGCAGGTCGCGCAGCGTGTCCAGCACCGGAGCCAGGGCGGGCGGCAGGGCCGGGGCCTGGCGGGCGGCGCCGATGAGCAGGTCCAGCACGCCCTGCCAGGCCGTGTCGATGTGGCCGGCCGCGGGCATCAGCGGCATGCCGTGCTGGCAGGCCTGGGCGATCAGCGCAGCGTCTGGCGCGCGGGTGTGGACCTGGGACGCCGCGGCCTGCTGGGCCTTGACGATGTGGGCCAGGAAGCGCAGGTAGTCGCCAATGGGGTGGCCTTCGGCTTTCTGCGCCAGGCGCGCGGCCCGGTCGGCGAACAGGCGGACCGGTTGCGGCAGCCGCACGCGCAGCAGGCTGGTGCGGTCCAGGGCTTCGATGTCACCCGGCTGGAGAATGCGTTGCACGTTCAGTTGATCCCAAAAAACACGGAGCCACCGCCCTCAAATCGAAGACCCGCAACGAATAAAGAAGCGCCAAATCGAGGGCGCGGTGGAACCGGCTTTGCCGGGCCACAGGCGCTGTCCCCCCTCGAAGCGCCTCGCAGCGGCGCGCTACGGAGGGGGGAAGCCGCGTCAGCGGCGCAGGGGGGTGTTAATTATCCCCGGTCATTTTGCGGTACCAGCCGCGGTGGTGCTGTTTGGCCCAGGCGCGGGTGACGGTGCCGTACATCATGGCGCGGATGGTGCCGCGCGTCCAGATGGCCGCGTACACGTGCATGATGATCAGACCGATCATCCACACGGCGGCGATGGCGTGCACCACCGAGGCGATGCGCACCACGTCCACCGGCAGATTCAGCCAGGCGCGCCACATCAGCACGCCCGACACCAGCAGCAGCACCATGCCGACCACCAGGCCCCAGAACAGGACCTTCTGACCGCCGTTGTACTTGCCCTGCTCGGGCATGTCGTGGTCGTTGCCGTCCACCATCTTGTTGACGTTCTTGAGCCATTCGACGTCGCGCGGCTCGATCACGTTCAGACGCCAGAAGCGCAGCGCCATGATGACGAAGAACAGCATCATCACGACCCCGATGTAGGGGTGCAGGATGCGCGTCCACGGCCCGCCCCCGAACAGCTGTGTCAGCGGGAAGAAGGCCGGATGGAAGAAGGCCAGGCCCGAGAGCGCCAGCAGGATGAAGCAGATGCCGACCACCCAGTGGTTGGCCCGTTCGCCCGCGGTGTAGCGGACCAGGTCGCGGGGATTGCGTCTCATCGTGCGTCCTCCTGGGTGCCGGCCTCGGCCTCACGGTCCTTGCGGTCCATTTCGTCCTCCAGCTCCTTGGACACCTCGTTCGGTCCCTTGGTGATGAAGTGGAACAGGCTGCCCAGCGCGGCGGCGCCCAGGGCGGCCATGGCCAGCGGTTTGGCCATGCCCTTCCAGAGACTGACCATGGGGCTGATCTTCGGCGCATCGGGCAGGCCGGCGTACAGCGACGGCTTGTCGGCGTGGTGCAGCACATACATGACGTGCGTGCCGCCAACGCCGGCCGGGTCGTACAGGCCGGCCTGGTCGAAACCGCGTTCCTTGAGGTCGGCGATGCGCGTATCGGCCTGGTCCTTCATCGCCTTCTTGGTGCCGAACATGATGGCGCCGGTCGGGCAGGTGGTGACGCAGGCCGGCTCGCGGCCCACGGCCACGCGGTCCGAGCACAGGGTGCACTTGTAGGCCTTGTGGTCCTTCTTGCTGATGCGCGGCACGTTGAACGGGCAGCCGGTCACGCAGTAGCCACAGCCCACGCAGTGCTCTTCATGGAAGTCTACGATGCCGTTGGTGTACTGCACGATGGCGCCCGGCGACGGGCAGGCCTTGAGGCAGCCCGGGTCTTCGCAGTGCATGCAGCCGTCCTTGCGGATCAGCCACTCCAGGTTGCCGCTGGCCTCGTTCTCGTATTCGGTGAACTTCATCACCGTCCACGCGTTTTCGGTCAGGTCGGCCGGGTTGTCGTAGACCCCGACGTTGTGGCCCGGCTCCTGGCGCAGGTCGTTCCATTCCATGCAGGCGGTCTGGCAGGCCTTGCACCCGATGCACTTGGAGACATCGATGAGCTTGGCCACCTCGCCCGACTGCGGGGAGCGCGCCTGCGGAGCCGGTGTGGTGGTGGCGGACAGGCGTTTGATATCGAGTGATTGCAATGACATCCTGCGTCTCCTAGATTTTCTCGACCTTCACGAGGAAGGTCTTGAATTCCGGCGTATTCGTGTTGCCGTCGCCCACGAAAGGCGTCAGCGTGTTCGCCAGGAACCCGGGCTTGGTCACGCCCTTGAAGCCCCAGTGAATCGGAATACCGACGTGGTGGATGTTCTTGCCCTCGATCTTCATGGCCTTGATCCGCTTGGTCACCACGGCCACGGCCTTGATATGACCGCGCTTGGAGCTGACCTTGACCCGGTCTCCGGCCCGGATGCCCAGCTCCGCCGCCAGCGCCTCGCCGATCTCGACGAACTGCTCGGGCTGCGTGATGGCATTGACCAGCGAGTGCTTGGTCCAGTAGTGGAAGTGCTCCGTCAGCCGGTAGGTGGTGCCCACGTGCGGGTAGTCCGCCGCCTTGCCGAAGGTGTCCCAGACGTTGGCAAACACGCGCGCGGCCGGTGAGGACGTGGCCTTGGCGTTGTCCGGGTGCATCGGGTTGTAGCCCAGCGGCGTGTCGAACGGCTCGTAGTGCGTGGGGAACGGACCTTCGTTGAGCCCCTTGCGGGAGAAGAAGCGCGCCACGCCTTCCGGGTTCATGATGAACGGCCCGGCGCCCGTCTCCGGTGCCAGCGTGGCCCCGAAGTCGGGCACGTCGGCACCGCTCCAGCTCTTGCCGTTCCAGCCCACCAGCTTGCGGTGCGGGTTGAACGGCTGGCCTTGCAGGTCGGCCGACGCGCGGTTGTACAGGATGCGCCGGTTCGCCGGCCAGGCCCAGGCCCAGTTCAGCGTGTTGCCGATGCCGGTGGGGTCGCTGTTGTCGCGGCGGCCCATCTGGTTGCCCGCCTGCGTCCAGGCGCCGGCGTAGATCCAGCAGCCCGACGCGGTGGAGCCGTCGTCGCGCAGTTCACCGAAGCCGGAAACCTGCTGGCCTGCCGGCCGCAGCACCTTGCTGGGGTCGGCCGGATCGGTCAGGTCGACCAGAGCCTTGCCGTTGTACTCCTTGGCGATTTCCTCGGAACTCGGGTGGTCGGGCTCGGCGTACTTCCAGTCCAGGTTCAGGATCGGGTCGGGAAAGGCCCCGCCCTCCTTCGCGTAGAGCGCTTTCAGGCGGTGGTGCAGGCCGGCCATGATGGCCACGTCGGTCTTGGCCTCGCCCGGCGGTTCGGCCGCCTTCCAGTGCCATTGCAGCACGCGCGAGGAGCTGACCACCGCGCCTTCTTCTTCGGCGAAGCAGGTCGTGGGCAGGCGGAACACCTCGGTCTGGATCTGCGACGGGTCCATGTCGTTGAACTCGCCGAAGTTCTGCCAGAACTCCGACGTTTCGGTCGCCAGTGGGTCCATCACCACCAGGAACTTGAGCTTGGCCAGGCCGCTGCGCAGGCGGTTGCTGTCGGACAGCGCCGCGATCGGGTTGAAGCCCTGCGCGATGTAGCCGTTGACCTTGCCCTCGTCCATGAGCTGGAAGATCTGCAGCATGTCGTACTGCTTGTCCAGCTTGGGCAGGTAGTCATAGGCCCATTGGTTGTCGGCCGTGGCCGCCGCACCGAACCAGGCCTTCATCAGGCTGACGTGGAACTTGGGGTAGTTCTGCCAGTAGCTCATCTGGCCCGCGCGCAGCGGTTTCTGCGTGCGGGTGGTGATGTACTGCTGGTAGTCCTGTTCCTTTTCGCCCGGCAGCGACAGGTAGCCCGGCAGGCTGGCCGACAACAGCCCCAGGTCCGTCAGGCCCTGGATGTTGGAGTGCCCGCGCAGCGCATTCATGCCGCCGCCGGCCACACCGATGTTGCCGCACAGCAGCTGCACCATGGCCGCGCAGCGCAGGATCTGCGCGCCGATGGAGTGCTGGGTCCAGCCCAGGGCGTACATGATGGTGGCCGCACGCCCGGCCACCGCCGTGGAGGCGAACTTCTCGGCCACGTGCAGGAACTTGTCCTTCGGTGTGCCGCAGACGCTTTCGACCTTCTCGGGCGTGTACGCCGCGTAGTGCTGCTTCATCAGCTGGTAGACGCAGCGCGGGTGCTGCAGCGTCGGATCGGTCTTGACGTAACCGTCCTCGCCCAGCTCGTAGTCCCAGCTCTTCTTGTCGTAGCTGCGCTTCTCTTCGTTGTAGCCCGAGAAGATGCCGTCCACGAACTGGAAGTCGTCGCGGACGATGAAGCTGAAGTCCGTGTAGTTGTGAACGTACTCGTGGTGGATCTTGTCGTTGCTCAGCAGGTAATGGATGATCCCGCCGAGGAAAACGATGTCCGAGCCCGACCGGATGGGCGCGTAGAAGTCCGCTACCGAGGCAGAGCGGTTGAAGCGCGGGTCCACCACCATGAAGTGCGCCTTGTTGTGCGCCTTGGCTTCGGTGACCCATTTGAAGCCGCAGGGGTGGGCTTCGGCGGCATTGCCGCCCATGATCAAAATTACATCCGCATTCTTGATGTCGACCCAATGGTTCGTCATCGCTCCACGGCCAAACGTCGGGGCAAGACCTGCCACCGTCGGGCCGTGTCAGACACGGGCTTGGTTGTCGAATGCGAGCAGGCCCCAGGAACGGGCCACTTTGTGGGTGATGTAACCGGCTTCGTTGCTGGAGGCCGAAGCGGCCAGCATGCCGGTGGAGAGCCAGCGGTTGACGGTCAGGCCGTCGGCCGTGGTGGCCTGGAAGTTCGCGTCGCGGTCGGCCTTGAGCAACTTGGCCACGCGGTCCAGCGCCTCGTCCCAGGAGATGCGCTGCCACTCCTTGGAGCCAGCGGCGCGGTACTCGGGGTACAGCAGGCGGTTGGGGCTGTTGATGTAGTCCAGCAGACCGGCGCCCTTGGGGCACAGCGTGCCGCGGTTGACCGGGTGGTCCGGATCGCCTTCGACGTGGATCACCGACGCCTTGGCGTTCTTGCCGCCTGTGCCCAGCGAATGCATCAGGATGCCGCAGCCGACCGAGCAGTAGGTGCAGGTCTGGCGGGTGACGGTGGTGGAGGCCAGCTTGAACTGGCGGACTTCGGCCAGCGCGGTGGCGGGCGAGAAGCCCATGGCCACGAGGCTGGAGCCGACGAGGCCCGCCCCGCTGACGCGGAAGAAATGCCGGCGGTTCATGTCCATGACGGAACCTCCGGGGGTGGGAATGAGGATGGGTGCTTCATCGTGGGCTCTGGTGAAATGGGGCAGGCAGGCTGGTCGGGCCAGGGGCTGGCGGACCGCAGCGCGCGTGTTTCTTTCGAAGCAACCGGGCGGGTCCAGAAAGGGCTCCTGCGGGACGCCGGGCGGCGGCGCGGGCAGTGGTCTGGCACGGGAGCGGATTGCGCTGTCGATGTTATACCGAGCACGCGTTTCGTCAATGTGGAAAACCGTGCGCGGCCAGCCCGGCAGTCAGGCCGCGGCCGGCAGGCAGACCCGCACGCGCAGCCCACCCAGCGCCGGCGAGGTGTCCAGTTGCAGATGGGTGCCGTGCAGCGCCGCCACCGCCTGGGCAATGGCCAGGCCGAGACCACTGCCGGTCGACGGGGTGCCGGGCAGCCGGTAGAAACGGTCCAGCGCCCGCTCGCGCTCGCCTTCCGGGATGCCGGGGCCGCTGTCCTCCACGCTGAGCCAGACGGCCGCCGGGCTGTCTGCGGGCCCGGCAGGCTGCACGCGCACGTCGACGCGGCCCCCGGGCGGGGCGTATTTGAGGGCGTTTTCCAGCAGATTGCGCAGCAGGATGCGCAGCGCTTCCGGGTGGCCCATGACCCTGGCCGGCCGGCCGTCGGCGGGTGCGTCGACGCCCACGTCGGCCCCGCTCGCCGCCACCGCTTCCGCCACCACCTGCCGCGCCAGCTCGTCCAGCGCCAGCGGCTGGGCGGGGGCACCTTCGGCTTGGCGGGCCTGCTGGCGGGCCAGCACCAGCAACTGCTCGATCAGGCGGGTGGCCCGGTCGATGCCGGCGTCCAGCCGTTGCAGAGCCCGCTCACGGGTGGCCTCGTCGCCAGCCCGGCGCAGGCCCTGGACCTGCAGCTTCAGGGCCGCCAGGGGCGAGCGCAGTTCGTGCGCCGCATCAGCCACGAAGCGCTGCTGGGTCTCGAACGCCAGCGACAGGCGCTGCAGCAGGCCGTTGAATTCGTGCACCAGGGGCTGCAGTTCGTCGGGCAGCGCGGTTTCGGCCACGGCGGTGAGGTCGTCGGCGGTGCGGGCCGCCAACTGCTGGCGCACGCGGTTCACGGGCGCCAGCGAAGCGCCCACCAGCCAGCCCACCAGCAGCATCAGCATGGGCGCCAGCAGCAGGATGGGTACCGCGGTGTGCAGCGCGAGTTCGCTGGCCATGCGCTCGCGCACCGCCATGTCCTGAGCGACCTGAATCACCAGGCCGCGGGTGAGCACCGAATACACCCGGTACTGGGTGCCGTGGGCGTCCACCTCGGCAAAACCCAGCACGGCGCGGGGCGGCAGTTCGGCACGCGAGGCCGACTGGAAGATCAGGGTGCCGTCCAGCGTCCAGATCTGGACCACGAAATCGAAGTCCTGCTCCTCCGGGGGCAGGGGCAGCACGCCCGTCGCCAGACCCTGGGGCAGGCCGGCGCGCAGCGACTGGGCCACCTGCTGCATGTGGTAGTCGAAGATGGTGTCGGCCTCGGCGCGGGCGGCGCGCAGGGCCAGGGCAGCCTGCAGCAGCGCCGTGGCCAGGATGGCCAGCAGCACGAACCACAGCAGCCGGGCGCGCAGGGAGGTCAGCGGTCGCAGCATGCGGGTGTGGCGGATGGGCAGGGCGGCGGGCGCGTCACTGCTTGGGCACCATGTAGCCCACCCCGCGGACATTGCGGATCAGATCGGCCCCCAGCTTCTTGCGCAGGCCGTGGATGTAGACCTCCACCGCGTTGCTGCTGATTTCGTTTTTCCAGTCGTAGAGCTTCTCTTCCAGTTGCGCGCGCGAGAGCACCAGGCCCGGGCGGGCCAGCAGGGGCTCCAGCACGGCCCATTCGCGCGCCGAGAGCACCACCGGTTCGCCATGCACGCTGGCTTCGCGCGTGGCCGGGTTGATGCTCACACCCTGGTGGTCGTAGACTGGCTCGGCCCGGCCGGCCGAGCGGCGCAGCAGGGCGCGGATGCGCGCCAGCAGTTCGTCCAGCTCGTAGGGCTTGAGCACGTAGTCGTCAGCGCCGGCGTCAAGGCCTTCGACGCGTTGGCTCAGGGCGTCGCGGGCGGTGGCGATCAGCACCGGCACGCGCTCGCGGCGGGCGCGCAGGTCGCGCAGCACGGTCAGGCCGTCGCGCCGGGGCAGGCCCAGGTCCAGCAGCACCAGGTCGTAGCTCTGGGTGCGCAGCGCGGTGTCGGCGGCATCGCCGTCACGCACCCAGTCCACGGCGTAGTGCTCGGCCCGCAGCAGGTCGAGCACGGTTTCTCCGATCATCGTGTCGTCTTCGACCAGAAGCAGGCGCATGGTGGTTTTCCCAAGGGTTAGCGGAATTATGCGGTGGCCGGGCGCAAACGGCGATAAGCTACGCCGCCGTTGCCTGCCCCTATGACGCCCCATCCTTCCGACGATTCGATCGCTGCCCTGCGGGCGCGCCATGGTGCCCGCTACCGCTGGCTGTTGCTGCTGTCGGTGATGATCGGCACCATGGCCTCGGTCATGTCGTCGACCATCGTCAACGTGGCCATTCCCGACATGAGCCAGCACTTCAGCCTGGGTCAGGAGCGGGCGCAGTGGGTCACCTCGGGCTTCATGGCGGCCATGACCGTGTCGATGCTCACCACACCCTGGCTGCTTTCGCGCTACGGCTACCGGCGCACCTACGCGGGCTGCATGTGGCTGCTGCTGGCCGGCGGCCTGGCGGGCGGCTTTGCTCAGCACTACCCGCTGGTGCTGGCGGCGCGGGTGGCCGAAGGGCTGGCGGCCGGCGTGGTTCAGCCGATCCCAGCCATCATCATCCTGCGCGCCTTCGAGCCGGGTGAGCAGGGGCGTGCCAGCGGCATCTTCGGCACCGGCGTGGTGCTGGCGCCCGCCATCGGCCCCAGCATCGGCGGCCTGTTGGTCGACGCCTTCGGCTGGCGCTCCATCTTCTTCATGGTGGTGCCGTTCTGCCTAGCCTCGCTGTGGCTGGCGCGCCGATTCGTGCCGGTCAATGCGCCGGGCGGGGCGGTGGCGGGGCAGGGGGCTGGTCTGGACTGGCGTGGCCTGCTGCTGGCCTCGGCAGGCACGCTGTGTCTGCTCAACGGCCTGGTCGAGCTCAAAGGGGGCACGGCCGTCACGGCCTGGTCGCTGCTGGGTGGGGCGGTGATTGCCCTGCTGGCTTTTGTTGCGCTGCAGCGGCACATGCTGCGCAGCCGGGCGCCCGGGGCTTCGGCGCCGCTGATGAACCTGACGCTGTTCCGCGACCGGCGCTTCGCCATGGGCAGCGTGGTGGCGTTCATCTACGGCACGGCCCTGTTCGGCTCCACCTACCTGCTGCCCGTGTTCATGCAGATGGGCCTGGGCATGTCGGCAGCGTTCGTCGGCACCATCCTGCTGCCGGCGGGCCTGGTGCTGGCGGTGACGATTTCGCTGGTGGGCCGCCTGGCCGACCGCCACCCCACGCACCGGCTGGTCAGCCTGGGCCTGGCATTGCTGGCGGCCTCGTTCGTGCTCATGGTGACCGTGGGCAGCGGCAGCCCGGGGATGACGGTCACCTGGCTGGTGCTCTGGGCCATCGTGGGGCGCATCGGGCTGGGCTTCATCCTGCCCTCGCTCAATGTGGGGGCCATGCGCGGACTGCACCATGTCGACATTCCCCAGGGGGCCAGCGTCATCAACTTCCTGCGCATGCTGGGTGGCGCCGCCGGGGTGAGCCTGTGCGGCATCGTGCTCGAATGGCGTCTGGCGGCCCATGGCGGTGAGCGCATGCCCGCCTTCCACGAGACTTTCGTGATGCTGGGGGCGGTGTGCGCCCTGGCCCTGCTGGCCGCCTGGCGGCTGCGTCCGGAGCCGCACCGCAAAGGCTAGGGTGGCTGTCTTCGCGGCGGACGGTGCCCCGGGGCACAATAGCTTCCATGTGCCAACTGCTCGGCCTGAATTGCGCCACCCCCACCGACGCCACCTTCAGCTTTACCGGCTTCTGCCAGCGTGGCGGGGCGACCGATCACCACGCGGACGGCTGGGGCATCGCCTTCTTCGAGGGCAAGGGCCTGCGCCTGTTCATCGACCACGAGAGTGCGGCCGCCTCGCCTGTCGCGGCGTTCCTGCGTGGCTACCCGCTCAAGAGCCGGAACATCATTGCCCACGTGCGCAAGGCCACGGTCGGCGAGGTCTGCCTGGAGAACGCGCACCCGTTCACCCGCGAACTCTGGGGCCGCCACTGGGTGTTCGCCCACAACGGCGACCTCAAGGACTACCACCCCAAGCTGCACAGCCATTTCCTGCCGGTCGGCAGCACCGACAGCGAGCGCGCGTTCTGCTGGCTGATGCAGGAACTGGCCAAGTCACACGCCAGCGTGCCCTCGGTGGCCGAGCTCACGCTCACGCTGCGCGAGCTGGTGCCGCAAATCAGCCGCCTCGGCACCTTCAACTTCCTGCTGTCCAATGGGGATGCGCTGTGGGCGCACTGCAGCACCAAGCTGCACTGGCTGATCCGCCAGCACCCGTTCCAGGCCGCGACACTGATGGACGAAGACTGGACCGTCGATTTCGCCGACATCAACCAGGCCGGTGACCGGGTGGCGGTGATCGTGACCACACCGCTGACCCGCAACGAGCAGTGGGCGGCCTTTGCGCCCGGTGAACTCAAGGTGTTTGTCGACGGCCAGCCCGTGGGCTGAGTACGGGTTGGCCGCAGCCAAGGGCTGCAGAGGCTGGGGGTATCATCGTCCGGACCCGGGCATGCAGCCCATGGCCATGCCGTGAGACGGGGTTCACAACCGGAGACAAATCCATGCAAAGACGACACCTCATCGCCGGGGGCCTGGCGGCCGCCACCCTGCCTGGTTTCACCTGGGCGCAAGGCATCGAAAAGCCCAAGCTCACCATCGCCGTGGGCGGCAAGAACCTGTTCTATTACCTGCCGCTGACCATCGCCGAGCAACTGGGCTACTTCAAGGCCGAGGGGCTGGACGTCAACATCGTCGACTTCGCCGGCGGCTCGCGTGCGCTGCAGGCCGTGGTGGGCGGCAGCGCCGATGTGGTCTCGGGCGCCTTCGAGCACACCATCAACATGCAATTCAAGGGCCAGCCCATGCGGGCCTTCGTGCTGCAAGGCGCTGCACCGCAGATCGTGCTGGGCGTCAACCCCAAGACCATGCCCAACTTCAAGGGTGTGGCCGACCTCAAGGGCAAGAAGGTGGGCGTCACCGCACCAGGCAGTTCGACCAACGTGATGGTCAATTTCGTGCTGGCGAAGGCGGGGCTCAAGCCCAGCGACGTGAGCATCGTGGGCGTGGGTGCCGGCAACGGCGCGGTGGCCGCCATGCGCTCGGGCCAGATCGATGCCATGGCCAACCTCGATCCCGTCATCACGCTGCTCGCCCGCTCGGGCGACCTGAAGATCGTGACCGACACGCGCAAGCTTGCCGAGGCCGAACAGGTGTTCGGGGGGCCGATGCCGGCCGGTTGCCTGTACGCGCCGCAGTCGTTCGTCGAGAAGAACCCGCAGACCGCGCAGGCGCTGACCAACGCCATGGTGCGGGCCAACAAGTGGATCCAGCAGGCCGGTGGCAGCGACGTCATCAAGGTGGTGCCCGAAAGCTATCTGCTGGGTGACCGCGCGGTCTACATCGACGGTTTTCTGGCGTCCAAGCAGGCGATGTCGCCCGATGGCAGCTTCCCGGCCAAGGGCGCCGAGACCGCGCTCAAGGCCCTGGCCAGCGTGGACGACAAGCTCGCGGCGGCCAAGATCGACCTCAACGCGGTCTACACCAACGACTTCGTCAAGAAGGCGAACGCGAAGTACCGGTGAGTGACACCCTCCTGCGCGGCTGACGCCGCTTTTCCCCTCCGTGGTGCGCCGTCGGTGCCGCGAGGGGGACAACGCCAGCGGGCCGGCGAAGCCGGTTCCGCGGCGTTCCCCGCTTGGGTATTTGGTAGACAGAGCTTTTTCTATGAGTCATCCCGCCATTGAATTGCAGGGCGTGGCCTGCACCTTCGTCAGCAAAGACAACCCCGGCCAGCGCTACACCGCGGTGCAGAACGTCGACCTCACCGTGGGGGCGGGCGAGTTCGTGAGCGTGGTCGGCCCCACTGGCTGCGGCAAGAGCACGCTGCTCAATGTGGCCGCCGGCCTGCTGACGCCCAGCACCGGCAGCGTGCGCATCTTCGGCGAGGCCCTGTCGGGCATCAATGCCCGGGCCGGCTACATGTTCCAGGCCGAAAGCCTGATGCCCTGGCGCACGGCGTTGCAGAACGTCATGGCCGGCCTGCAGTTCCGCGGTCTGGCGGATCGCGATGCCAGGGCGCAGGCCGAAGAATGGCTGCGCCGCGTCGGCCTGGGCGGCTTCGGTGACCGCTACCCGCACCAGATGAGCGGCGGCATGCGCAAGCGCGCCAGCCTGGCGCAGACCCTGGTGATGGACCCGGACATCATCCTGATGGACGAGCCCTTTTCCGCGCTGGACATCCAGACCCGCCAGCTGATGGAAAACGAGGTGCTGGATCTCTGGCAGGGCGGCGAGCGCCGGGCCGCCCCCAGCTCGCCGAGCTCCCCCTCGGGGGGACAGCGCGCAGCGCAAGGGGGCGCGGGCCGGAAGGCGGTGCTGTTCATCACGCACGACCTCGACGAAGCCATCGCCATGAGCGACCGCGTGGTCATCCTCAGCGCCGGCCCGGCCAGCCACCCGATTGGCGAGTTCGCCATCGACATTCCGCGCCCGCGCGACGTGGCCGAGGTCAAGACCACGCCCCGCTTCCTCGAACTGCACGCCGCCATCTGGGGCGTGCTGCGCGAAGAGGTGCTCAAGGGCTACCAGCAACAACTGCAAAAGGCCGCCTGACGCGGCCGCCTCCCACCCGCTTATGTGGAACCTGATCAAACCGAGACCGGCCACGCTGCGCCTGTGGCAACTGGGCCTGCTGGCCCTGATCTTTCTGTTCTGGCATGCGATGACCAAGCCAGGGCTGATCCCGCCGTTCATGTTCGAGAACGACCGCCAGGCGGCGTTCTTCTTCGGTGAGCCGCTGCGCATCTTCGAGCGCATCTGGGCCTGGTTCGTCACCGACGCCGACATCTACCAGCACCTGGGGGTCACGCTGGCCGAAACCGTGATGGCTTTCGCCATCGGCGCGGTGGGCGGCCTGGCCGGCGGCCTCTGGCTGGCGCTTTCGCCCATGGCCTCGGCCATCCTGGAGCCCTACATCAAGGCCATGAACGCGATGCCCCGCATCATCCTGGCGCCGATCTTCGCGGTGTGGTTCGGCCTGGGCATGGGCTCCAAGGTTGCGCTGGGGGTGACGCTGGTGTTCTTCATCGTGTTCTTCAACGTCTACCAGGGTGTCAAGGAGGTGAGCCCGGTGGTGCTGGCCAACGCGCGCATGCTGGGTGCCAGCCAGAAGCAGTTGCTGCGCCATGTCTACCTGCCCAGCGCCACGAGCTGGGTGTTCAGCTCGCTGCACACCTCGGTGGGGTTGGCCTTCGTCGGTGCGGTCGTGGGCGAGTACCTGGGGTCCAGCCAGGGCGTGGGCTACCTGATCCTGCAGGCTGAAGGCAGTTTCGACATCAACACGGTGATGGCGGGCATTCTGGTGCTGACCACCTTCGCGCTGGTGCTCGACGGCCTGGTCGGCAAGATCGAAAAGCGCCTGATGACCTGGCAGCCCAAGGCGGGCGAAACGGAAAAACTGTGAGCACCCTCCTGCGCCACCCGAGGCGGCTTTTCCCCGCTCTGGCGCGCCAGCGTCGCGGGTCGGGGGAATTGCGTCTGCAGCCCGGCGGAGCCGGTTCCGCGGTGCGCTCGGGCCGGTGTTGCTTCGTTGGCCGTGCTGAGCGCGGAAGAGGTGAACGGCGGTGAACGGCTGGCTCGCATTGGGGATTTCCATCGTGGCCGAGGTCGTGGGCACCAGCGCCCTCAAGGCCAGCGAAGGGTTCACGCGGCTGTGGCCCTCGGTGCTGGTGGTGGCCGGCTACGCGGTGGCGTTCTACTGCCTGTCGCTGGTGCTGCGCACGATTCCGGTGGGCGTGGCCTATGCCATCTGGTCGGGCCTGGGCATCGTGCTCATCACCGTGGTGGCGTTTGTGCTTTATGGGCAGAAGATCGATCTGGCCGGCCTGATCGGCATGGGGCTGATCGTGGCTGGCGTGCTGGTGCTCAACCTGTTTTCACGCGCCACGCCCCACTGAGGCAGCACCGCAGGCGCGCCATGCGGCATGGCACCGGGTGCGTGCGGTTCAGAGCACCGCGACAAGCTTGCCCATGAATTCCGGCAGCCGCTTGCTGCCGGCCCGGTTTTCGGTCATGGCCTCTTTCCAGCCCAGAAAGGCCTGCCGCAGCCCGTCGGTGCCCGAGGCATGGGCAATGCTTTCGATCAGCGACAGGCGGGTGTGCTGACCGAAGATCGTGTTGACCGTGTTGATCATGAAGTTGCGGGCCATCTCGTTCTGGGCCGCGGTCCGTTCGGCCGCCGGCGGCAAGCGGGTCAGGAAGGTGTCGGCCTCTCGGGCCGTGGAGGGCGTTTCGGCCAGCGCCCCAACCACCCGGCGATCGGACTTCTCGGGCATCTCACGCTGCCGGGCCTGGATGCAGCCCTTGTCGACCAGTTCACCGAGGATGGCGGCGATGTCGCTGCCCGCTGCAAAGGTGGCCAGATCCCGGCCGCAGCGTTGCCCGTCCACCAGCACCAGAATGCGCCGCACCATGGGCGACAGACCCAGCGAACGCTGCTGGATTTCCTGCTGGCCGGTTGCCGTCTTGGCAAAGGCGGCGGAGATGAGGTCGATCGTTTCGCTCATGGTCGTCTGTCCCTAATCGGTCAACGCCACACGGCCGAGCGCCTGCCTGCCGCTCGATGGGTGACAGCGCGTAGTGTGCGAAATGTCACCCGCCAAGACCATTCGGGTTTTCTAGAGGGCGCGACCGCTCATCGCCCGCCACCGCCTTTCAGCCGGCCAGCGCGGCCTCCAGCGCGTCGACGAACATGGCCGGCACGTCGAAGCCGGTCTGGTCGCTGATTTCCTGGAAGCAGGTCGGGCTGGTGACGTTGATCTCGGTCACCTTGTTGCCGATCATGTCCAGCCCCACCAGCAGCAGGCCCCGGGCTGCCAGCGTGGGGGCGATGGCTTCGGCCACGGCACGGTCTTCCGCGCGCAGTGGTTGGGCCACGCCCTTGCCACCGGCGGCCAGGTTGCCGCGCACCTCGTTGCCCTGCGGAATGCGCGCCAGCACATACGGGGCCACCTGGCCACCGATCAGCAGCAGGCGCTTGTCACCCTCGACGATCTCGGGCAGGTAGGCCTGCGCCATCACGCTGGTGGCGCCACCCTGGTTCAGGGTCTCGATGATGGAGCCGAGGTTCATGCCGTCCGGGCCGACGCGGAAGATGCCCATGCCACCCATGCCGTCCAGCGGCTTGAGGATGATGTCGCGGTGCTCGGCATGGAAAGCGCGCAGGTCGGCCGCGCTGCGCGTGACCAGGGTAGCCGGCGCGAACTGCGCGAACTCCATCAGCGCCAGTTTTTCGGGGTGATCGCGCAGCGCGCGCGGGCTGTTGAATACGCGCGCGCCTTCGCGCTCGGCCTGTTCCAGCAGGTGCGTGGCGTAGAAGAACTCGCTGTCGAAGGGCGGGTCCTTGCGCATGATCACGGCATCGAATCCATGCACGGGTTCCAGTGCCTCGCTGGTCACGGTGTACCAGTCGTCGGCATGGCCGGTGAGCTGCAGATGGCGCACCTGCGCGATCACCGGCTGCCCGCTGCGCCAGCGCATCAGGCGCGGCTCGGTGCTGGCCACGCGGTGGCCGCGCTTCTGCAGCTCGCGCATCATGGAGAAGGTGGTGTCCTTGTAGATCTTGAAGGACTCGATGGGGTCGGCGACAAAAAGAATGTTCATGGGTATCGGGTTCGACGCGAAGGGCGCTGGGGGTTCACCGCTTCCCGTACTGTTGCACAAACAGCGCCAGCGCGCCGGCGACCACGCCCCAAAAGGCCGAGCCGATGCCGGCTATCACCACCCCGCTGAGCGTGACCAGAAAAGTGATGAGCGCGGCTTCGCGGTGCGTATCGTCCTTCAGCGCGGCGTGCAGACCGCCGCCGATGCTGCCCAGCAGCGCCAGCCCGGCGATGGCGAGCACCAGTTCCTTGGGGAAGGCCAGCAGCAGGCCGGTGACGGCAGCGCCCACCAGGCCGATGGCGATGTAGATCAGGCCGCAGGCCACGGCCGCGGTGTAGCGCTTGGCCTTGTCGGCGTGCGCTTCTTCGCCCATGCAGATGGCGGCGGTGATGGCGCTGAGATTGAGCGCAAAGCCGCCAAAAGGTGCGAGCACCAGGGTGGCGACGCCGGTCATGGTGATGATCTTCGAGATCGGCATCTCGTAGCCTGCTGCGCGGATGGCGGCCACGCCCGGCAGGTTCTGCGAGGCCATGGTGACGATGAACAGCGGCAGGGCCAGGCTGACGAAGGCGCTGAACGTGAACTCGGGCCGGGTGAACACCGGCACCGCCCACTGCAGCACCAGCGCCCCGGCATTGAACTGGCCCCTGGCCACCACCCAGGCGACCGCGACCAGCAGCGTCAGCGGCACCGCGTAGCGCGGCAGCAGGCGGCGGCCGAGCAGATAGGCCAGCAGCATCAGCACCACCAGCGGCAGTGCGGTCTGCGCCGCTGCAAATGCCTGCAGGCCGAAGCGCGCCAGCACGCCCGCCAGCAGCGCCGAGGCGATGGCCATGGGGATGCGGTTCATGACCCGCTCGAACCAGCCGGTCGCGCCCGACAGGATGATCAGCAGCGCGCAGGCCATGAAGGCCCCCACCGCCTGGGGCATGGAAAAGCCCCCGGCCAGCCCGGCCGTGGCCAGTACCGCGGCACCTGGCGTGCTCCAGGCCACCATCACCGGTTTCTTCAGGATCAACGAAGGAATGGCCGAACACAGGCCCATGCCGAGACCGAGCGCCCACATCCACGAGGTGATCAGTTCCGGCGTGGCGCCGAAGGCCTGCGCGGCCTGGAAGACGATGGCCACCGAGCTGGTGAACCCCACCAGCACCGCCACGAAACCGGCCGTGGCGGCCGAGAGGTTCAGGTCACGGAAAAAAGACATCGCGCGATTGTGCCGCGACCGGCTGGCCGGGCGTTGTTCACGCGCAGAGTCCCCGGGGCTACAGCCGGACGTAGCGCCAGACCAGCGCGCAGCCCGCGCACAGCACGACCGCACCCATGATGCGCAGGAAGCGCTCGCGTGGCAGGCCCAGGGCGAGGCGGCGGCCGAGCGCGTTGCCGACCAGCATGGCGGGCGCCAGCAGCACCGCCAGTGCCAGAACGGGGCCCTGGGCGTAGACGCCGGCCAGCAGGAAGATCACCACCCGGGTGAGCGTGGCCAGCCCGATCAGGGTGGACTGGGTGACGCGGATGCGCGCGGGCGTGTCGAGGCGTCCGGCGAGGTAGATCGCATAGAGAAAGCCCCCGCTGCCGAACAGCGCCGAAAACACGCCGCCGACCGCGCCGAACGGCCAGGCGGCCGACGCCGGCCAGCGCGCGGCGGGCCGGCGCCCGCTGAGCGCGTACAGACCGTAGCCCATGGCGAACAGGCCCAGGGCCAGCAGCAAGGCATCGGGCCTGCCGAGCAGCAGCAGGGCCGCGCCCACCAGGCTGCCCAGCGCCATGGCCGGCACGATGCGCCGCAGTTCGGCCCGGTCGGCGGCAGCGCCGTCGCGGGCGACGCTGGTTGCAGCCGCGGCGCCGTCCAGCAGCGCGAGCAAGGGCACGATCACGGCCACCGGCACCAGGTGCGCCAGGACCGGTGCCGCCACCAGTGCGGTGCCGAAGCCGGCCAGGCCGAAGATCACATAGGCCGCGCCGACGGCCAGCAGGGCGATGGCCAGATCGGCCGGCGGGAGGGGCAGGAAGGCGAGCAGGAATTCCATGGCAGCGTGAACGGGGATCGGTCCCGCCGACTCTAGGGATTCGCTGCCGCGAGGGCCAATACCGAATGCGCTGTGCGCCGATCTCGAAATCAGATCGGTGCCGTGGCCCCCGGAAACAATTTCACCAGCCGCCGCGTGAAGCGCTGCACCAGTTCGGGGGCGTCGTGCCGCCACATCGCCAGCACCCCGCTGACGGCGAGCGGGTCGTCCAGCGGCAGGCAATGCACGCCTGCGGGGGCCTGTTCGGCCATCGACCGCGGCACGATGGCGATGCCAAAACCCCCCGCCACCAGCGCCAGTTGCGACCACTTGCGCGAGCGCACGGCGGCGGGCTGGGGCTGGAAGCCCTGGGCGCGGCACAGCTCGGCCACCCGGTGGCTCAGGCCTCCGCGCTCAAGGTGGGGCGTGGCGACGAAGCGTTCCGCTCGCAGGGCGGCGACGCCGATGCGGGTATGGCCGGTCAGGGCGTGCCCGACGGGCAATGCCAGCATCAGCGGCTCTTCGTACAGGGGCTGGTAATGCACGCCGTCGTGGCGCCGCAGCACGGGGGCGCGGGCCAGGCCCACATCGGCACGGCCCTCGCGCACATCCTCGGCCTGCTGCTCCGACGCCGCCTGGGACACTTCGATACCCACACCCGGGTGTTGTCCGGTGTGGGCGCGCAGCGCGGTCAGGATGGGCGTCCCCAGGGGCACCGAACTCGAGTGCAGCAGCCGCAAGGTGCCTTCGGTGCCGCGCTGGGCATGGACCGCGTTGGCCGCGGCCGACTCCAGCGCGGCCAGGATGCGGCGCGCATCCGCGTACAGCGAGCGGCCGGCCGCCGTCATCGCCAGCGGGCGGGCTTCGCGCTCCAGCAGCGTGACCTGCAGGGTCTGTTCCATGTCGCGCACCTGGCGGCTGAGCGCGGACTGGGCAATGAACAGCCGCTCGGCGGCCTGGCTGAAGCCGCCGGCGTCGACGATTTCCACGAAATAGCGCAGTTGCCGGTGCGTGAGCATCGGGCGATTCTCGCCGGGGTCAGATCTGCACTTTCGAGCCCAGCTCGATCACCGAGTTGTTCGGCAGGTGCAGGAATTCGGCGGCCGCGCCGGCGTTGTGGTGCATCTGTGCGAACAGCTTTTCGCGCCACAGGGCCATGCCGCCGCCCATCGAGGGCACCACCAGATCGCGCGAGAGGAAGTAGCTGGTGGTCATGGGCTCCAGGTCGCAGCCGCGGCCGCGCAGGCCCTCCAGCGCCTTGGGCAGGTCGGGGTCGTTCTTGAAGCCGTAGTGGATCACCACCTGCCAGCAGTCGTGGCCGAGGGGTTCGATTTCCAGCCGGTCGGTCAGTCCGATCCAGGGCACCTCGTGGTTGTTCACCGTGACGAACAGGTTCTGCTCGTGCAGCACCTTGTTGTGTTTGAGGTTGTGCAGCAGCGCATTCGGGGTGGTGCCGGTTTCGGCCGTGAGGAACACCGCGGTGCCGGGAACACGCACCGGCGGGTCCATGAACACCGCTTCGAGGAAGCTGCCCAGCTCGATCGCTTCGGCATGCTGGGCCTGGCTCATGAGTTCGCGGCCGCGCTTCCAGGTCATCATCAGCATGAAGACCACGCCACCGATCAGCAGCGGGAACCAGCCGCCGGCAAACAGCTTGAGCAGGTTGGAGCTGAAGAACGCCAGGTCGATCAGGAAGAACCAGCCCGTGGCCATCAGGCACAGCGCCAGCGGGTAGCGCCAGCCGTAGCGGATCACGAAGAACGTCAGCACCGTGGTGATCAGCATGTCCAGCGTCACGGCGATGCCGTAGGCCGCAGCCAGGTTGGACGACGAGCGGAACATGCCCACGGCGAGCACGATGGCGGTGAACAGGGCCCAGTTCACGAACGGGATGTAGATCTGCCCCTTGTCGTGCACGCTGGTGTGGCGAATGTTCAGGCGCGGCAGGTAACCGAGCTGGATGGCCTGTTTGGTGACGCTGAAGGCGCCCGAGATCAGCGCCTGCGAGGCGATCACCGTGGCCATGGTCGCCAGCACCACCAGCGGCAGCAGCGCCCAGGCCGGGGCCATGTTGAAGAAGGGGTTCTTCACCGCGTCCGGGTCGGCCAGCAGCAGCGCGCCCTGGCCGAAGTAGTTGATGGTCAGGCAGGGCATGACGATGGAGAACCACGCCAGGCGGATCGGCTTTTTGCCGAAATGGCCCATGTCGGCGTACAGCGCCTCACCGCCCGTGACGCACAGGACCACCGCACCCAGGATGATGAAGGTGGTGCCCGGCTGTTCCCAGGCGAACCGCAGTGCGTGGTGTGGGCTGAGTGCGCCCAGAATTTCCGGGTGGCCGACGATGTGCGGCACGGCCAGGGCCGCGATGGTGGCAAACCACACCAGGGTGATCGGGCCGAAAAACCTGCCGATGCCGCCAGTGCCGCGCTTTTGCACGAAGAACAGCGCGAACAGCACTACCAGCGTCAGCGGCACCACGTATTTCTTGAAGTGGGGTGAGACCACTTCCAGGCCTTCGACCGCCGACAGCACCGAAATGGCCGGGGTGATGACCCCATCGCCATAGAACAGGGAGGTGCCGAAGATGCCGATGGCCAGCAAGGCGCGGCGCAGCCGGGGGCGGTCTTTCACGGCCTGCGACGCCAGCGCCAGCATGGCGATGAGCCCGCCTTCGCCGCCGTTGTCGGCGCGCAGCACCAGGGTCACGTACTTCAGCGAGACGATGATCGTGAGCGTCCAGAACACGATCGACAGCACGCCATACACGTTGGCGTGCGTGAACGGCACATGACCGGAGCCGAAGATTTCCTTGACGGCATACAGCACGCTGGTGCCGATGTCGCCATAGACCACGCCGATGGCACCCAGGGTGAGCGCCGCGAGCGACGATTGCTTGCTGGACACGAATAAGCCTGGACCGTCGGTGTGCCAGGACCGTTGTCGGGAAGTGCGCGATTCTGCGCCCGCCGGCCAGCGCTTGCCAGTAGGGCGATTCCTCTAGACGGGTTGCCCGGCGCTCATGTTGCGCCGCAACAACTTGATCTTGACGGCACTCTGGCGATGGTTCAGTGCTGCGGGCTCACTCGTAGACCTCGGCGTCCGGGTCGGTGGCTTCCAGCTCGTAGCTGGCGGCCAGCATGGCCAGCCGGCCGATCACGCCGTACATGTAGAAGCGGTTGGGCACGCTGGCGCCGGGTTTGGCGCCCGGCTGCGGCAACTGGGCACTGTGCTCGAAAGCCAGTGGCACGAAGCTGGCGCCGGGCGCGTTGAGGTTTTCGTCCACCCCGCGGTCGGCGTGCACGCGGTAGAAGCCGCCCACCACGTAGCGGTCCATCATGTAGACCACGGGTTCGGCCACGGCCGCGTTGATGCGTTCGTTGGTCAGCACGCCTTCCTGGATGATCACCTCGCTGACCGGCTGGCCGGCCTGTGTGGTGGCCATGCAGGTGCGTGCCTTGGGGCTGAGCTGGTCGATGTCCTTGGCGTCGCGCACCGTCAGGATGCCCCGGCCGCCCGAGCCGTTGTCGGCCTTGAGCAGCACGAACGGCTTTTCGTTGATGCCGTATTCCTTGTATTTGCGGCGGATCTTGGCGAGCAGCGCGTCGGTGTTGGCGCGCAGGCATTCCAGCCCGTGGGGCTCGGCGAAATCGACCTGGCCGCACTGGTTGAACATGGGCGTGATCAGCCACGGGTCCATGCCCAGCAGCTTGCCGAAGCGCTTGGCCACTTCCTCGTAGGCCTTGAAGTGCTGGCTCTTGCGCCGCACGCTCCAGCCCGCGTGCAGGGGCGGCAGCAGGTACTGCTCGTGCAGGTCTTCCAGGATGCCGGGGGCGCCCGCGCTCAGGTCGTTGTTGAGCAGGATGGTGCAGGGGTCGAAGTGCTTGAGGCCCAGGCGGCGCTTGCTGCGCAGCAGGGGTTCGAGCGTGACCGAATCGCCACCGGGCAGGTCGATCGTGGTCGGGGCCTTGATGTCGTTCGACAGCGAACCCAGCCGCACATTCAGGCCCGCCTGATAGAAGATGCGCTGCAACTGCGCCAGGTTGCTCAGGTAGAAGGTGTCGGTGCTGTTTTCGGGCACCAGGAGCAGGTTTTTGGCCTCGGGGCAGATCTTTTCGATCGCGGCCATCGCGGCCTGCACCGCCAGCGGCAGCATTTCCGGCGTCAGGTGGTTCCAGCCACCGGGAAACAGATTGGTGTCCACCGGGGCCAGCTTGAAGCCGGCGTTGCGCACGTCCACCGAGCTGTAGAACGGGGGCGTGTGTTCCATCCACTCCAGCCGGAACCAGCGCTCGATCACCGGGGTGGATTCGAGGATCCGCTGCTCCAGTTCGTTGATCGGCCCGGTCAGGGCGGTGACGAGGTGCGGAACCATGGAAACAACCTTTGCGCTTGGAAGAGATCGGACGGTCCATTGTAGGGACCGTCCGGCGTGTCAAAGGCTGGAGATGGGGCCGGAGCCCCGGGTTGCAAGGGCCTCAGCCGCGCACTTCGCCTTCGCCCAGCACCACGTACTTCAGCGAGGTCAGGCCCTCGACGCCCACCGGGCCGCGGGCGTGGAATTTGTCGGTGCTGATGCCGATCTCGGCACCCAGCCCGTATTCGAAGCCATCAGCGAAGCGGGTACTCGCATTCACCATCACGCTGGCCGAATCGACCTCGCGCAAAAAGCGCTGGGCGTGCATGTGGTCGGTGGTGAGGATGGCGTCGGTGTGGTGGCTGGAATAGCGGTTGATGTGGGCAATGGCTTCGTCCACGCCATCCACCAGCTTCACGCTGACGATGGGCGCCAGATATTCGGCGCACCAGTCCTGCTCGGTGGCGGGCTGGGTGCGCGCACCCGGTACGCCGGCCAGGATCGCCAGTGCCTCGGGGCAGCCGCGCATTTCCACCCCCTTGGCGGCATAGACGGCGCCGATCTTCGGCAGGAACTCTGCCGCCACGCCGCGCGCCACCAGCAGGCTTTCGGTGGCGTTGCAGGGGCTGTATTTCTGTGTCTTGGCGTTGTCGGCCACCTTCACCGCCATGGCGATGTCGCAGGGATCGTCCACATAGGTGTGGCAGTTGCCGTCCAGGTGCTTGATGACCGGCACCTTGGCCTCGGCGCTGATGCGCTCGATCAGGCCCTTGCCACCACGCGGGATGATCACGTCCACGTACTGCGGCATGGTGATGAGCTGGCCCACGGCAGCGCGGTCGGTGGTCGGCACCAGTTGCACCGCGTCGGCCGGCAAGCCGGCGGCCACCAGGGCCTGCTGCACCAGCGCGGCGAGCGCGCGGTTGGAGTCGATGGCTTCCGAGCCGCCGCGCAGGATGCACGCATTGCCGCTCTTGATCGAGAGGCTCGCGGCCTCGATGGTCACGTTCGGGCGGCTCTCGTAAATCATGCCGAACACGCCGATGGGCACGCGCATCTGGCCCACGCGGATGCCGCTGGGCATCTGCTTCATGCCCGAGATCTCGCCAATGATGTCGGCCATGGCCGCCAGTTGCTCGCAGCCTTGGGCGCAGGTTTCGAGCACCTTGGGCGTGAGCTTGAGCCGGTCGACCATGGGTTCGGCCAAGCCGGCGGCGCGGGCGCGTTCCAAGTCTTTCGCGTTTTCCACCTGCAATGGCTCCACGCTGGCCCGCAGCAGGCGCGCCAGCTCGCGCAGGGCCTTCACCTTGGTGGCCGCGCCGGCCTTGGCCATCAGTGCCGATGCCGCCTTGGCCTGGCTGCCCAGGGTGTTCATCAATTCGGAGGTGGAAGTCGCGTTCATGACCGGGATTTTCGCATCGTCGGCGTTTCCGTGCAGCCACCGACCATGGCGGGGCCGTGTCAGCCCAGCACCACCAGCGAGGAACTGGCCGTGGCCACCAAGTGCCCGCTGGGTTCGTGCAGCAGCCGGGCCTGCGTGAACGCCAGGGTGCGGCCGCAGCGGTCCACCGTGCCTTCGGCGATGTAGCGCCCTTGCGGCGCCGGCCGCAAGAAGGCCGTGCTCATCTGCGCCGTGGCGCAGGAGCCCTGGACCGGCTGCCGCGCCAGGGTAGCGAACGCCATGGCGAAGTCGAGCATGGCGCTCACGGCGCCGCCTTGCAAGACCCCCGTGCCCTGGATGAACAGGCCTTCGGGCTCGAAGGCCAGCGCCACCTGGCCCTTGTCGGCATCGACACGCAGCAGCGTGGCGCCCAGTGCGCGCGCCATCGGGTTGGAGTCGATGGCGATGGCCTGGCCGCCCTGGTCGAGGAAGCGCTGGATCAGCGCGCGGTCGGGGTTGTGGAAGGCCTCGGTCATGGCAGGGGGCCGTCGCACACGGCGCGCGCGATGATTTCTTTCATGATTTCCGAGGTGCCCGCGTAGATGCGTTCGATGCGGGCATCCACATAGGCCTGGGCGATGGGGTATTCGGCCATGTAGCCATAGCCGCCGTGCAACTGCAGGCACTGATCGGTCAGCCGGCCCAGCAGCTCCGAATGCCAGAGTTTTCCCGCCGAAGCGCCCACCGCGTCAAGCTCGCCCGCCAGGTGCTGGCCGATCAACTGGTCGCAGTACGCGCGGCCGGCCTGCAACTCGGCCCACAGGCCAGCCAGTTGGAAGCGCGTGTTCTGGAAATCGGCCACGCGCTGGCCGAACGCCTTGCGCTCGTGGACATAACGCTGGGTCCATTCGAACGCCGCCTCGGCGCGTGCCTGGCACTGCACCGACACCAGCAGGCGCTCTTGCGCCAGCTCCTGCATCAGGTAGCGAAACCCCATGTTCAGCTCGCCCAGCAGGTGGTCGTGCGGCACGCGCACGCCGTCGAAGAACAGCTCGGCCGTGTCCTGCGCGTGCTGGCCGATCTTGTGCAGGTTGCGCCCGCGGGAGAAGCCAGGCATGTCGGCTGTCACCACGAACAGCGACACGCCCTTGGCACCGCGTTCCGGATCGGTCTTGCAGGCCACCACGATCACGTCGGCGTTCTGGCCGTTGGTGATGAAGGTCTTCTGCCCGTGGATCACCCAGTGGTCGCCATCGCGCTCGGCGCGGGTGCGGATGCCGGCGAGATCGCTGCCGGTGCCGGGTTCGGTCATGGCGATGGCGCCGACACGTTCGCCGCTGGCCATGCCGGGCAGCACCCGCTGCTTGAGGCTGGGCGTGCCATGGTGGGCGATGTAGGGCGTGACGATGACCGAGTGCAGCGGAAAGCCAGGCCCGGTGGCGCCCACCCGGCCGAGTTCCTCGCAGACGATGAAGTCGAACAGCAGATCGCCCCCCGCGCCGCCATCGGCCTCCGGCAGCCAGCAGCACAACAGGCCGGTCTCGCCCGCCTGGCGCCACACCTCGCGCGGCACGCGGTGGCTGTCGGCCCATTGGGCATGGGCCGGCGCGATCTCGCGTTCGCACCAACGTCGCACCTGGTCGCGAAAGGCTTCGTGTTCGGGGGAAAAGAGGGGGCGGCGTGCACGCTGCATGGACAATCTCCGTCTACAGAGGAAGTGGATTTTTGGGGCAATGATGCATATTGTCATCCATGGTTGACAATTTGGCGCCATATTCCCACACCATCTGCCCACTTTGCAACGAACCGCTGCACCGACCGTGAAGACCGACATCCCACCTGCCCACAAGCACCTGCTGCGTCACCTGCTCATGGCCCGCTCGGACTGGATGGAGGCGCGCGTGATGCACGGGGCCCAATTGGCGGGTTACCCCAACGTCACCCCTGCCATGAACCGCCTGTTCGCCCAACTGGGCGGGCGGCCACTGGGCCTGTCGGAACTGGCGCGGCGCCTCTCGGTCTCGCGGCAGGCGGTGCACAAGCTGGCGCTGGAGGCCGAGCGCCTGGGCTTGGTGGAGTTCGTGCCCAGCGAGGAGGACGGGCGCGTCAAGCTGGTGCGCTTCTCGCAGAGGGGGTGGCGGATGTCCGAGCAGGCCGCTGCGTCCTTCATGGCGGTCGAGCAGGAACTGGCGCGCCACATCGGCGAAGACAACGTGGAAGCGCTGCGGCGCATCCTGGCGCTGCCATGGCCGGATGTGGACATGGCCGGCCTGGAACCGTCAACATCTGTTGACTAGGGGAAAGTCCTAGCTCAAAGGTGCATGCGGTGGGTTGACGCCTGTTCAGCCCGGGTTCGAGAATCTATTGGTCAACCTTTGTTGACCATATGCATTCAACAAGACCACCTGGAGACACACCGCCATGACCCTGAACCGACGCGATTTCATCGGCGCCACTGGCGCCGGCCTGCTGTGGGGCGCCCATTCCGCGGCCAGTGCCCAGGCGGCCGACACCCTCCGCATCTTCGTGGGGTTTCCGGCGGGCACCACCCCCGACACCCTGGCGCGCAAGGTCGGCGACAAGCTGGTGCAACTGGGGCTGGTCCGTGCGGTGGTGGTGGAAAACCGCACCGGTGCCGGCGGCCAATTGGGCGTGGTGGCCCTCAAGGGCGCGGCCACCGACGGCACCCAACTGCTGCTCACGCCCATGTCCATGCTCGGCGTCTACCCGTTCACCTACAAGAAGCTGCCTTACGACCCGGTGGCCGACGTCAGCCCGGTCACCATGGGCGCGAGCTTCGACTACGGCATCGCCGTCGGCACGGCCGTGCCCGAGAGCGTGAAAGACATTCCAGGCCTCATGGCCTGGTACAAGGCCAATCCCGACAAGGCCAACATCGGCTCGCCGGCAACCGGTTCCACCCTGCATTTCACCGGCGTCACGCTGGGCAAGGCGGCCGGGGTGGAACTGACCCATGTGGGCTACCGCGGATCGCCTCCCGCCATCCAGGACCTCATCGGCGGCAGCCTGCCGGCGCTGGTCTCGCCGCTGGGCAGCTTCCTGAGCTACATGGTGCCGGGCAGCAAGCTGCGGGTGCTCGCCTCTTCCGGCGCGCAGCGCAGCCGGTTCACGCCGCAACTGCCCACGCTGGTCGAACAGGGCTTCAAGAACCTGGCGTTCAACGAGTGGTATGGCTTCTACGCGCCCGCACGAACGCCCGACGAGATGGTGCGCCGCGTCAATGCCGCGCTGCACCAGGCGCTGAAGGCGCCCGAGGTGGTCGAGACCCTGCACAGCGCGGGCATGGAATCGGCCCCCGGCACGCCGGCAGACCTGACCGCGGCGCTGCAGCGCGACATGAAAACCTGGGGGCCGATCGTCAAGTCGATCGGCTTTACCGCTGACAGTTGACGAGCGCTTACCACCCCGGGCGCACCGTGCCCGGTGGCCATTTACGGAGACCCAACCTCATGCTTCAACCCGGTCTGATGATGGACCGCCCGCTGCTGATCTCGGGCATTCTCGAACACGGCGCCGGCCAGCATGGCACGCAGGAAGTGGTGTCGCGCGAAACGCACGGCCCGACCGTGCGCTTCACGTACACCCAGATCGCGCAACGCGCGCGCCGGCTGGCGAACGCGCTGCGCGCGCTGAACCTGCAGCCGGGCGACGCCGTGGCGTCGATCGCATGGAACAACCACCGCCACCTGGAGGCCTACTACGCCGTCTCCGGCAGCGGTATGGTGATGCACACCTGCAACCCGCGCCTGCACGTGCAGCAACTGGTCTACATCCTCCAGCACGCCGAAGACAAAGTGGTGCTGTTCGACAGCACCTTCGCACCGCTCATTCAGGCGGTGGCGCCGCAGTGCCCGCAGGTCCGCGCCTGGATCTGCCTCAGCGACCGGCAGCACCTGCCTGCGCTGGACGGTGTGCAAGGGGTGCACTGCTACGAAGAACTGATCGCCCCGCATCCGGACACCTTCGAGTGGCCCGAGTTCGATGAAAAAACCGGTGCGGTGCTGTGCTACACCTCGGGCACCACCGGCAATCCCAAGGGCGTGCTGTATTCGCACCGGGCCATCGTGCTGAACGCGACCGCGGCCTGCCTGCCCGACGTGCTCAGCCTGTCCACGCGCGAAACCGTTCTGCCCGTGGTGCCGATGTTCCACATCAACGCCTGGTGCATCCCCTATGCCGCCATGCTCTCGGGCACGCGCCTGGTGCTGCCCGGCCCGCGCCTGGACGGGGCCAGCCTGTACGAACTGATGGAAACCGAAAAGGTCACCCTCAGCGCCGGCGTGCCCACCATCTGGATGGGCCTGCTGCAGCACGTGGAACAAGGCCAACTGCGCTTTTCCACCATGCGGCGCACCTGCGTGGGCGGCTCGGCCATGCCGAAGGCGCTGATCACCCGATTCAGCGACGTGTACGGCGTGGAAGTGCGCCATGGCTGGGGCATGACCGAGACCACCGCCGTGGCCACGCTGACCAACCTGAGCGCGCTGGACTGGGCCCTGCCCGCCGAAGAGCGCCACGCCATCGTCGCGCGTCAGGGCAAGGCGGTTTCCGGCATCGAGATCAAGGTGGTCGACGAACTCGGCCATACCCTGCCCCGCGACGGCGTCTCGCAAGGCGAGCTGATGGTGCGCGGGCAGTGGATTCTGGAGCGCTACTACAAGGCCGAGCGCAGCGCCCTGGTGGATGGCTGGTTCCCCACCGGCGACATCGCCACCATCGACGCCAACGGCATCATGACGATTCGCGACCGCACCAAAGACGTCATCAAGAGCGGGGGCGAGTGGATCAGCTCGATCGACCTTGAAAACGCCGTCATCGGGCATACCGCCGTGGCGCAGGCCGCGGTCATCGGCATCAAGCACCCCAAGTGGGACGAACGCCCCCTGCTGTTCGTGGTGCGCAAACCGGGCCAGACGCTGGAGAAACAAGAAATCCTGGACTTCCTCGCCGAGCGCGTGGCCAAGTGGTGGATGCCGGAAGACGTGGTTTTTCTCGACGCGCTGCCCGTGGGCGGCACGGGCAAGGTCCAGAAGAACGAATTGCGCAAGCAGTACGGCGGCGTGTTCGCGGGCGCCTGATCCGCGGCATCAGCGCAAGGGAATCGGCACCCCCCGGTCGACCGCGACCGCCGTCACCGAGTTCTGCGGCGAGCCTTCGATCACCCGGTCGGAGTAGGTCAGGTACACCAGCGCGTGGCGCTTGGGGTCGACCATGCGCACGATGCGCAGACGCTTGAACACCAGGCTGATGCGCTCGCTGAAGATTTCCTCCTGCTCGCGGATCGGTTGCGGAATGCTGATCGGCCCCACCTGGCGGCAGGCGATCGACGCCTCCGACTTGTCTTCGGCCAACCCGAAAGCGCCCTTGATCCCGCCCGTCTTGGCACGCGAGATGTAGCAGGTCACCCCGTTGACGCCTGGGTCGTCATACGCCTCGACCACGATCTTGTGGTCTGGCCCGATGAACTTGAACACGGTGTCGACCGAACCGATTTCTTCGGCGCCTGCGGCGGTGGCCAGCGCGGCGGCGAACAGCAGGGCGAAGGGGCGGGTGAGTCGGGGCATGGAGGGCTTTCGGGATATATGGTGGCTGATCCGATTGGCCGCACCTTAGCAGGATGAGGGGGCTATGGCGGGTGCTTGGCGCGCCTTGTGCGTGGACCCGTTGCCGGACTCGGATGCAGAATCGCCCCATGCAAGCCGATCCTCCTCGCCCAGTACAGCCAAGAAACCCCCTTCACGGCGTGACGCTTGAAGCGGTCGTTCGTGCTCTCGAAGCCCATTACGGATGGGCTGAACTCGCGCAACGGATTCCGATCCGTTGTTTTGCACAAGAACCCAGCGTCAAGTCCAGCCTGACGTTTCTGCGCAAGACGCCTTGGGCGCGCGAAAAGGTCGAGAGCCTCTACCTTTTTATGTTGCGAGAAACGCGACGCACACAACGTGCGTCCGATTCAGCGACCTAGCTAATTCGCTTGAACAGGGCCCGCTACCGGGCAGCGTCTGGTAGCTAGCACTGTCTTCAACTGCACCTGTAGCCGGCGCGCTGTACTTGGTTGCGTTACAACTAGCTCCTGCGGGTAAGGCGACCCGTAGCCGAATCCACCCTCTCGTACTTCAGTGAATTCAGGAAGCCGGCTTCTTCTGCGCGGATCAGCATCTGCGCAAATCCAATGATCGGCCGTTCCTTGTCTCCTCGGGGATCACCTTGAGGGAGCTTCTGGTGCTCGATGGCATAGGCCATCAGTGCCGCACCCCAATCTTCCCCCTTGTCTACTTCTCGGAGGCGGCCATCACGATGCAATCTCATGAAGAATTCTTTGCCTGATCTCGCACCGTCCAGTTCACGAAGTAGATCTTCGCGCGAGTAGCTCTGCGGTGGGTTGTCTGGGGTCTCGTTGCGAGCCGCAATTCCAAGCGCGACGTCTAGGAGTTCGGAAATCGCGAAGTTCGCCATCTCGATGTCCGGGTTGGAGAGAAGGAACGCGCCGTGGAACGTCTCCTCGGTTGCAGCTTTGCACAATGTCCTAACCACGTCCGCTTGATCGGCGTCGAGCATGACGAAGCTGAAGATTCCATTTGCTTTGTCCGAACCCAGAGATTCAACGAAGGCGAGCCCTTTTCCGCCCCCTTCGACGACCGCCCCGCGCAGGTTCACGACGACGCACTGGCTCGTGGAACCCAGGACATGTCGCAGAGCGCCGAGCTCAGTTTGACCCTCGACGTAGCAACGCGCCTTCACTCCGCCGTCCAGTCCGAACGAGCCCAGGAAGTCTCGTAACATGGACGGAGCGGCGTCGAACACTCGGTTCGTTCCGTACAGGATTTTTCGAGCGCCATCCATCCACGTCCTGGCACCGATCTCATCTTCCTCAGGGAGTTGGATGCTCAAGTGGCGCTCAACGGCGCGCCTGATGGATTCGGCCATATCCAGCAGCCGAATTGCCGCGCCGATCCGGCCTTCGACCCGGTCCCGCTCAAACCGCCTCATCAGCCGCAGCAAGGTTTGCAGCCTGCTGTTCGGGTCTAATTCCCCCGCCGCCAGCGCGAACGCTTTCCGTGTGCGTGGGACTGCGTCCTCAGGCAGTGTACATAGATGTGATTGAAGCTCCAGCCCGTATTCCTGCAACCACAGTTTCTCGGGATCCCCGTTGTCTGTTTCGCGCCGCGTCCATCGGGCCGGCTCACATACGATCGAGAGCTCGCAGGCCCAGTTCCAATGGTCAAAACGGTCGAGGAAGGCCTTCGATTCCGTCCAGTGGTTGAGGCTGCGTAGATGCCATTCGACGACGCTGAGCACGCCCGGAGTCCACAGCAGATACTGCATGTTGCTCGTGCTGACTCCGAGGGTACGCACAACGTGGTGCAGCAGGTAGATTCTGTATGGGTGGAAATACGGTGTAAGCGCATCTTCCGCGGCCTCGCCCTCCGGCACGAACGATGGCGACCCAGTTGGTCTTGCCTTTGGTTGCCGGACGTCGATGAAACGCACATCGAACGCGCTCTGCACTGGCTCCAAGCCAGGGATCTGTGCAGGAGCCTGTCCGATGGTGATGTCCGCACGAACGAGCCCGATGCGCCAGAGTGCACGGATGTCGGCCGTGTTGAAGTGCCCAAGCCCAAGCTTACGGGCCAAGTTGGCGAGCTTGGCTGTATCCAAGAGCGTGGATTCAAAGCCGGACCATCCCGCTAGCCTCGACCGCAATGGGCGCAGGTCGATGCCGCGATAGGGGTTGAGGTCTGTCGTCATCCTACCCATCCTACCCTCGAGCAGACCAAGGACCCGGCAACAGGAGCAACGGGTAGGAGCATAGGAAGATCGGGTTACGACAGGAATGTCCGCTTCGTGTCGCAAGGCGCCAGTCGCCTGGGCAGGTAGGAGCCGTTCGGAACCTCGTGCAGCCCTTCGCTGATGCGTGGCAACTGCTGAAGGTACCGCGGTCGGCAGCCTCACAGGATGACGCATGCCATGACATGACATGGCATGGCAGGGTCGCGGTGGCGGCTGGCATTGGGCTGCGGAACCTGACCGGCAGCGGTGAGCCTGAAGTGGTCGGTCCAGGACTTCCGTTCACCGGAAGCGCCTGGGCAGACGAAGGCCCTCTGATGGCCCCGGACACGCACGCCTCCGGGGCTCCTCTCGCAAAGGCTGCCGAAAGCCGCCGGCCTCAGAACGGATAGTGCCGCGGCGTGGTCTGCACCGTGATCCAGCGCAGTTCGGTGAACTCGGCAATGCCGGCCTTGCCACCGAAGCGGCCGATGCCTGAGCCTTTGACGCCGCCAAACGGCATCTGCGCTTCGTCGTGCACCGTCGGGCCGTTCACGTGGCAGATGCCGCTGTCGATCTTGCGGGCCACGTTGAAGGCGCGGGCGATGTCTTTGCCGAACACGGCGGAGCTGAGGCCGTATTCGTTGTCGTTGGCGCAGGCGATGGCTTCTTCGGTGTTCTTCACGCGCACGATGCACTTCACGGGGCCGAAGGTTTCTTCGTGGTAGATGCGCATCTGCGGGGTCACGTGGTCGAGCAGGGTGGCGGGCATCAGCGTGCTGTCGGCCTTGCCGCCGGCCACCAGCTTGGCGCCCTTGGCCAGGGCGTCGTCGATGAGGGCGTTGCAGTGGTCCACGGTGCCTTGGCCGATGACGGAGCCGAGCACCACGGGCTCGGGCTTGCGCGGGTCGCCCAGGGGCAGGTTTTTGGCCTTGTCGGCGAACTTCTTGACGAATTCGTCGGCGATCTTCTGGTCCACGATGAGGCGTTCGGTGCTCATGCAGATCTGGCCGCTGTTGGCGAAGGCGCCGAAGGCCGCGCCGTTGACGGCGTCGTCGAGGTCGGCGTCGTCCAGCACCACCAGCGGGGCCTTGCCACCCAGCTCCAGCACCACGGGCTTGAGGTATTTGGCGCAGGTCATGGCGATGATCTTGCCGATCTTGGTGCTGCCGGTGAAGTTGATGCGGCGCACGGCCGGGTGGGCCACGATGGCTTCGACCACGGCGCCGGCGTCGGCCGGGGCGTTGGTGATGTAGTTCACCACGCCGGCGGGGAAGCCGGCGTCTTCAAACGCTTCGACGATGAGCTGGTGGGTGCGCGGGCAGTTTTCGCTGCCCTTGAAGATGACGGTGTTGCCGCAGGCCAGGGGCACGCAGATGGCGCGCACACCGAGGATGACGGGCGCGTTCCACGGTGCGATGCCCAGCACCACACCGGCTGGCTGGCGCACGCCCATGGCCAGGCTGCCGGGCACGTCGGACGGGATCACTTCGCCGCTGATCTGGGTGGTGAGGGCGGCGGCCTCGCGGATCATGCCGGCGGCCAGGTGCACGTTGAAGCCGGCCCACATGCCGGTGGCACCGGTTTCGGCGGCCACGGCCTCGATGAATTGGGGCGTCTTGGCTTCGAGCGCATCGGCCGCCTTGAGCAGCAGGGCGCGGCGTTCGCCGGGGCCGGTTTCGCTCCAGGTCTTGAAGGCTTCGGCGGCGGCTTCCACGGCCAGCACGGCGTCGGCCGGGCTGGCGGCGGGCGCGCGGGTGGCCACGCTGCCATCCAGTGGGTTGCGGCGTTCGAAGGTGGCGCCTTTTTCGGCGGTGACCTTGAGGCCGTTGATGAGCATGGACAGGTCGGACATGGGGTTCTCCTTGGCGGGTCTGAATAAAAGCAAAAGGGGTCAGGCCGCGGTCGCGGTTTTTTTGCGGCGCGCCACGGCGTCGGCAGCGTTGGTGGTGCCGGTGGCGGGGTCTTTGTCGGCGCCCAGGTAGGCTTCGCGGATGACGGTGGAGCGCGCCAGCAATTTCGCGGGGCCGCTGGCCACCAGGTTGCCGCGCTCCAGCACGTAGCCGCGGTCGGCCACGGCCAGGGCTTTTTTCACGTTCTGCTCCACCATCAGCACGGTGGTGCCGGCGTCGGCAATGCGGCGGGCAATGCCCAGCAGTTCGTCGACCATCTTGGGTGCCAGGCCCAGCGAAGGTTCGTCCAGCATGAGCAGGCGCGGCGCGCACATCATGGCGCGGGCCACGGCCACCATCTGCTGTTCGCCGCCGCTCATGGTGCCGGCCAGTTGGCTGGCGCGCTCGCGCAGTTTGGGGAAGTTGGTGAAGGCCTGTTCCATGCGCTGCGGGCGCTCGGCTTTGGGCACCAGCCAGCCGCCCAGCTCCAGGTTCTCGGCCACGGTGAGCTGCGGGAACAGCTGCCGCCCTTCGGGCACCAGGGCCATGCCGGCCTGGACGATTTCATGGGTCTTCTCGGGCAGTTCCTCGCCGTTCAGCAGCACGTTGCCGCCACGCGGAATGAGACCGTTCAGGGCTTTGAGCAGCGTGGTTTTGCCGGCGCCGTTGGGCCCCAGCACCACGGTGAGACCGGGGCGGATGTCGAGCGTGAGGTCTCGCAGCACCAGGAAGGCGCCGTAGCCGGCACTGAGGTTCTCCACCTTCAGGTGCGCGCTGGTGCTGCCGCCTAGGGTGAAGGGGTGGGGGCGGTGCCACATCATGCGGTCACCTCCGCGCGGGATTCGTCGTTCTCGTCGTTCATCTCGTCACCGAGGTAGGCCTCGATCACCTCGGGGTTGCGCACCACCTCGCGCGGCGGGCCGTCGGCAATCTTCTTGCCCTGGTGCAGCACGATCACGCGCTCCACGTGGCGCAGCAGCGTGGTCACGGCGTGCTCGATCCACACCACGGTCAGGTCCAGCTCGTCGCGCAGGCGGCGGATGAGGCGGGCCATTTCTTCCACCTCGTTTTCGGTCAGGCCGGCGGCCACTTCGTCCAGCAGCAGCATGCGCGGGCGGGTGGCCAGCGCCATGCCGATCTCCAGCAGGCGCTGCTGCGACGGCGTGATGGCGGCGGCGGGCAAATCGGCCTGGGCGCTGAGGCCAATGAGGCCGAGGATGCTGTCGGCCGTGCGCAGCACCCAGGGCACGCCGCTTTCTTCACCCCACAGGATGTACTTGCGGCGGCGCCGGCCGGCGAACTTGAGGCCGAAGGCGATGTTGTCGCGCACGGTCATGTCGCCAAAGGTGCGCGGCGTCTGGAAGGTGCGGGCCAGGCCGTTGCGTGCGAAGCGGTGCGGCCCCTTGCCGGCCAGCTGCTGGCCGCGCACGGTCAGGCGGCCGCTGGTGGGTTTGGTCACGCCCGAAATGGCGTTGAAGAAGGTCGTCTTGCCGGCGCCGTTGGGGCCGATGATGCCCACCAGCTCGCCGGGCATGAAGGTGGCGCTGACCGCGTCCACCGCCACCAGGCCGCCGAAGCGGACGGTGACTTCCTGGGCATCCAGCAGGGGCTGTTTCGCGTCAGTAGACATGGCGCTGCTCCCGGCGTTTTTTCTCGCGTTCCTTGCGGCGTTTCGTCTCGCCGCTCAGGTCGTCCTTGATGTCGGTCCACCAGGCCTGGATGTCGTTTTTCCAGCCCTTGAAGGTGTCGGTGCGCAGCGAGGCCAGGCCACCCGGCAGGTACAGCACCGAGAGGATGAGCAGCAGGCCCAGCGACATCATGTAGAGCTGCGGCACCTGCAGGCGCAAGGTCTCGGCCAGCACGCTGAAGACGATGGCGGCGATCAGCGGACCCCACAGCGTCATGGCCCCGCCAATCAGCGCGATCAGCACGGTCTGGAAGCCGATGAAGGGGTTGAACACGGTGTGCGGGTCGATGTAGGTCCAGCGCACACTCATGGCCGCGCCCACCGCGCCGGCAATGGCGGCCGTGAGCGCGAAGCCGGCAGTCTTGACGATGCGGGTGTTCACGCCCAGGGTCTGTGCGCGTTGCTCGTCCGCGCCGATGCCCTGCAGCGCCAGACCGAAGCGGGTGCGTCGGATCACGATGGACAGCGCCACGGCGATGACGGCCAGCAGCAGCACGGTGAGGTAGATGGTTTCGCGCTCGGGCACCACCATGAGCACGCGGCCCACGGTGCCGGTGACCGATTTCTCGAAGTAGCTGATGGCGTGGCGGATCAGCTCCGTCATGCCGAAAGTGAGCACCGCAAAGTAGGTGCCGCGCAGGTGCAGCACCGCTGCGCCCATGACCACGGCCACGGCGGCGGCCACCAGTGCGCCGAGCACGATGACCTGCTCCCACGGCAGGGATTCGAGCCCGATGGCACTGGTGTAGGCGCCGATGCCGAAGAAGGCCGAGGTTGCCAGCGACAGGTAGCGCGTGGTGCCGCAGAACATGGCCCAGCTCGAAGACAGGGCGATGTACATCAGGCAGGTGAGCGCCATGGAAACGGCGAACTCGCTGGCGAAGCCGGGCAGAGCCACGGCCCAGCCGGTGAGGCCGAACAGGACCAGCAGGTCGCGGATGAGGAATTGTCGGGAAGTCATGGGAATCAGGCCTTGCGCGACTTGCGGGTGAACAAGCCTTCGGGACGCAGCAGCAGCACGCTGATGAAGACGACGTAGCTCAGCAAGGCCTTGAGCGAGGGGTTGGTGAAGTGCATGCCCACGGCTTCGATGACGCCCAGCAGCAGGCCGCCCGCCAGCGCGCCGCCCATGCTGCCGAAGCCGCCCAGGGTGATGACGATGAGCGCGGTGACGGTGTAGGGCTCGCCCATGGACGGGCTGATGGTGTAGGCCATGGACAGCAGGCAGCCGGCCACGCCCGACAGGCCCAGGCCGATGCCGAACATGAGCGGGTGCAGGCGTTTGGTGTCGATGCCCACGAGCTGCGCGCCAATGGGCGACTGCATGAGCGCGCGCACGCCCTTGCCCAGCAGCGTCTGGCGCAGCAGCACGATGAGCGCACCGGCAAACACCAGGGCCAGGGCGAATACCAGCAGCTTGTTGGCGGCAAACTGCGCCTCGCCGCCCGGCAGCGGAATCTGCACCGGCTGGGTGAGGAAGTCGTAGCCGCGCAGGTCGCCACCCCACACGTAGGAGATGACGTTCTGCACCAGGAACATGAGGCCGAAGGCCACCATGAGGCCGCGGGCCTCGAACACGTCGAGGTTGGGCGAGGTGGCGGTGAGGCGGCGGAAACACAGCCAGTGGATGGCGATGCCCAGGCCCATCAGCAGCGCGAAGGAGACCGGGATCATCCACAGCGGCGAGAGGCCGAACGAGGTCTGCACCATCCAGGTGAGGAAGGCCCCCACCATGAGGAATTCGCCGTGCGCGATGTTGAGGATGCGCATCAGGCCGTACTGGAGGTTGAGCCCCAGCGCGACCAACGCGTAAATGCCCCCGGTGATGAGACCCGAGGCGATGAGTTCAAGCCAGGCGGAAAAGGACATGCAGCAAACGAAGGGGGAGTTGTCCAGGGCGCGGCGGAACCGGCTTTGCCGGGCCGCTCGTGCCGCCCCCTTGAGGGGGGAGCGGCCCGGTGGCCGCTTCGGGGGTAGGTCTACTTCCAGGCGGGTTTGTTGGGGTTGAGAGCGGCCGTGGCACGCGCCTTCGGCCACACCACCTCGAACTCGCCGTTTTGCCACTGGCCCACGGTGCCCGGCGTGCCCACGTTCTCGCTGCCGGCAAACTTGATGTCGCCGATGATGGTCTTGTGGGTGCCGTTGGCCACGTAGTCGCGGATGGCCTTGCGGTCCAGGCCGACGGACTTGACGGCGTTGGTGAGGATTTCCAGGCCGGCCCAGGTGGCGCCGCTGGCCCAGCGGTCCGGTTCCTTCTTCTGGCTGGCCACGTGGGCGTCGAAGTAGGCCTTGGCGCCCGGGCTGGTCTTGCTGTTCCACGAACCCATGCCCAGCACGCCTTCGGCGCCGGCGGGGGTGAGCACGTTCTTGTAGAGCGGGAAGGCGGTGCCCACCGAGGCATAGAAGAACTTGGGGTTGAAACCCACTTCCTTGGCCTGGCGGCTGGCCAGGATGGTGTCGGGCGGGTAGGTGAAGCCCACGAAGGCGTCGGGGTTCTTGTCCTTCATGGAACGCAGCACGGGCGAGAGGTCTTTCACCCCGCCCGGGTAGCTCTTGTCCTCCACCATCTGGATGCCGCTGCCCTGCAGCGCCACCTTGAGGGCGGCGTAGTTTTCCAGGCCGAACAGGTCGTCCACGTAGATCACGGCCACGGTCTTCACACCGGCGGCCTTGAACATGTCGACCAGCGCCTCGCACATGGGCTTGGGCTGCTGCAGCAGCAGGAAGAAGTAGGGCAGCTTCATCTCGGCCAGCTTGCGCGACAGCGCGGTGGGCGCGAGGAAGGGGTACTGGAAGCGGTTGGCCAGCGGGGCCACGGCGAAGTTGGCGTTGGAGCCCCAGGGCGGCAGCACCAGGTCCACCTTGTCGCTGCCCATGAGCTTTTCATAGGTGCGGACCACGGTCTCCACGTCGCTGCGGTCGTCGCTGCTGATCAGCTCGATCTTGCGGCGCTGGCCCTTCACGTCCAGGCCGCCGGCGGCGTTCTGCTGCTCGGCCCACAGCAGGTAGTTGGGCTCCTGGCTGGTCTGGGCGCCACCGGTCCAGGGGCCGGTGCGCGCCATGGTGTAGCCGATGCGCACGGGCGCGGACTGTGCCAGCAACTGCGGCGCCACGGACAGGGCGCCCACCGTCGCGGCGGCGCCCCGGATGATCTGTCGTCTCGTCGGGTGAACCATGCTTGTCTCCTGGATTCGCGTTGGAAACCGCCTCTGGGACGGGTGTCAAATCCTAGGCAGACCCCGGGGTTGCCGCTTTGCCCAGCGTGCACTTTGTGCTTGCCCCAGCGTGCACGCCGATGCGGGTTTTCCCTCGACCTTAAGGGGTTCAGGGTCGGCAGGTCGGGCCGCATAATGGTTCGCGCCATGACCGCCACCCACCTCATGTCCACCGATGTCGCCGCGCCGGCCGAACGTGCGGCGGTCTGGCGCGACTGGGTCTGGAGCCATTTTGGTGGGCTGGAGTCCGACCTGTACGGCGACACCCTGTTCGACGGTCACATAGCGGCTTCGCACGCCGGCCAGGTGGTGTTCACCAAACTCGAAGCCAACCGCCACCGCGTGCTGCGCAGCCAGCGGCTGGCGCGCTCCAGCGACACCAGCTACCTCAAGATCGTGGCGCCCTGGCAGGGCAGCGCGGCGGTGGAGCAGCACGGCCGCCAGGCCTTTGTGCGGCCCGGTGGCTGGGCCATCTACGACACCACCGGCAGCTACGAGATCGGCAACCCCGAGCGGGTGGAGCACCTCATCGTGATGCTGCCCCGGGAGCAATTGACCGAGCGCGGCCTGCGGCTGGAGCCGCTGATGGCGCGGCACGTGGGGGGCGCCAGCGGCATCTCCCGCGTGGCGCTGGAAGCCATGCGCAGCACCTGGCAGGAACTGCCCAGCATGAGCGAGGCCTCGGCCTGCGGGGCGGGCGAGATGGTCATGGAGCTGGTGCGGCTGTCGCTGCAGGAGCTGGCGGGCAAGGCCAGCAGCGCCACACAGATGGAGGCGCTGCGCGACCGCATTCGCGACCACATCGGTCAGCACCTGCGCGACCCGGGCCTGTCCATCGAGGGCATGGCCCTGGCGCTCAACTGCAGCAAACGCCACCTGCACAAGGCCTTCAGCGAAGAAGACGACACCCTGGCCAACCACATCCTGCGCCGGCGTCTGCAGGCCTGCATGCGCGACCTCAAGAACCCGGCGATGGCCGGGCGCACCATCACCGACATCGCCTTTTCCTGGGGCTTCAACAACGGCGCGCATTTCAGCCGCGCGTTCCGCGAGCACACCGGCATGGCGCCCAGCGAGTTCCGGCAAGCCGCGTGGCGTCAGTCGGGCGTGTGAGGGCTCTGCAGCGGTGGATCAGCGTGGCGCGCAGGCCCGCGCCACGCGCATGGCCATCTGCTGCAGGGCCTGCCAGGGGTCTATCGGCCAGCCGTCGGCCTTGAGGCCCTTGACGATACCGTCCACGGTGTGGGCGTCGTCGAGCCACTTGCCCAGCGTGTGGGCGCCCAGCAGCGGCAGCACGCGCTCCATGAGCTTTTCGCGCACGCCCCAGACGCGGCTTTCACGCAGCGCCATGGGCAGGGGGCGCCCGGCGTCCACAGCCGTGCGCAGGCGGTGCAGGGTGCGGATGTCTTCGGCCAGTGCAAAGTGCACCAGCACGGGCGCTTCGCCCTCCGCCTGCAGCCCGTCGAGCATGCGCTGCGTGCGCGCCAGTTGCCCACCGAGCACGGCTTCGGCCAGCTTGAAGGGGGTGTAGCGCGCCACGTTCAGCACGGCGGCCTCCACCTGTTCGAAGCCCAGTTCGCCTGCCGGGTAGAGCAGGCCCAGTTTCTGGATCTCCTGGTGCGCGGCCAGCAGGTTGCCCTCCACCCGGTCGGCAAAAAATTGCAGCGTGCGCTGGCCCGCCTCGCCGGCCTGCACGCGCTGGCCTTGGCGTTGCAGGCGCTGGGCGATCCAGGCGGGCAGGCCCTGGCGTTCCACCGGGTCCAGGCGCAGCGTGACGCCGTGGCCGTCCAGGGCGCCGAACCAGGCGCTTTTCTGGGCCATGCCGTCGAGCCGGGGCAGGATCACCAGGGTGAGCGTGCTGTCGTTGCCGGGTGCGCTTTCGGCGATCTGCTGCAGCGCGGCCGAACCGTCCTTGCCCGGCTTGCCGGAGGGGATGCGCACTTCGACGATCTGCTTGTCGGCAAACAGGCTGAGCGACCCTCCGCTGGCCAGTACCGCGCTCCAGTCGAAATGCGCGCCCGCCACGGTGTGCACCGTGCGTTCGGTGTGGCCCTGGGCGCGAGCCACCTGGCGGATCGCGTCGCCCGCCTCCTGGACCAGCAGCGCTTCGTCGCCGTGCAGTGTGTAGAGGTTGCGCAGCCCCTGTTCCAGGTGGGCCTGCAACTGGGCGGCGGCCAACTGCATGCGGTCAGATGTGAACGGCGGCCAGGCGGCGCAGCACCTGCTGCGTGATGTCGGACTCCATGTCCTGGAACAGCATCTGCTCTTCAGCGGCCTTGGCGATGGCTGCGGTTTCGCTGAAGGTGATGTCCCGCTCGATCAGCAGCTCGCTGCTTTCCTGCAGGATGCGGCCGTTCGGGGCGGTGATGTTGTAGCGGAAGCGGGTGCGCAACTGCAGTTCGGTGACCAGACCCCCGCTGCTTTGCCCGGTGACCACCCGTTCGCGGTAGTCGGCTTCGATGGTCATCACGGCCTGCACCGGCAAGGGGCCGCCGCCGCGCTGCACCTGCACACCCGCCGCATTCAGGTTGCGCTGGATGGCGCGCGAGATGTTGGTGTTGGTCAGGCCCATGATGTTGATGGCGCTGAAGGAGAACTTCGGCGCCTGCCGCAGCGCAAAGCCGCAGCCGGACAGCACGCCAGCCGCCAGCAGGGCGGCCGATCCGCCCAGCCAGCGTCGGCGGTCGGAAGAGGGCAGGGGGGAATGGGTCATGGTCGGCGGGATGGCGTGCTGCGGATGTTTCATCGGGACCTCGAAAGCTGAACCTTACACCACGACGTTGACCAGACGCCCCGGGACCACCACCACCTTCTTGGGCGGGGCGCCGTTGGCGGCTTTGGCGAACGCTTCGCTGGCCAGGGCCGCCGCTTCGATGGCGGCCTTGTCGGCACTGGCGGGCACGGTCACGCTGCCTCGCAGCTTGCCGTTGACCTGGAGCACGAGCTCGATCTCGTCCTGCGTCAGGGCCGCCGGGTCCACCTGCGGCCAGGGTGCGTCGAGCAGGCCGCCCAGGGCGCCGGCGTAGCCCAGCTCGCTCCAGAGCGTGTGGGTGATGTGCGGCGTGGCCGGGTAGAGCGCGCGCAGCAGGATGCCGAAGCCTTCGATCACCGCCACCTGGGCGCCCGCGTCGTCGAACTGCTTGAAGTCCTCCAGCGCGTTGAGCATTTTCATGGTGCCCGACACCACGGTGTTGTATTGCATGCGCTGGTAGTCGTAATCCACCTGCTTGAGCACGGTGTGGATTTCCAGGCGCAGGGCCTTGGCGGCCTTGCCGAAGCTGATGTCGTCCAGGCTCGCAGCCCCGTGGGCCGCCGCCACCGCGCCCGCCCAATCGGTCTGGGACAGCTTCACGCCCAGGTTCCAGACCCGGCGCAGGAAGCGGTAGCTGCCCTCCACCGCCGCGTCGTTCCACTCCAGCGTGGCTTCGGGCGGGGCGGTGAACATGGTGTACAGGCGCGCGGTGTCGGCGCCGTACTTTTCGATCAGGTCCTGCGGGTCGACACCGTTGTTCTTGGACTTGGACATGGTGCCCACGCCCTCGTAGTCGATGGCCGTGCCCACCGGCAGATCGCCCACCGCGTTCTTGAGCTTCGCGCCGACAATCTTGCCGCCTTCGTCGAGCACATGCTCCACGTCGTGCGGCCAGAAATACTCTTTGCCACCCTTCTCGGTGCGGCGCGAGTAGATGTGGTTGAGCACCATGCCCTGCGTCAGCAGTTTGGTGAAGGGCTCGTCGACCTTCACCAGCCCCAGGTCGCGCATCACCTTGGTCCAGAAGCGCGCGTACAGCAGGTGCAGGATGGCGTGCTCGATGCCGCCGATGTACTGGTCCATCGGCATCCAGTAGTCCGCGCCGTCGGCGACCATCTGCTCACCGTTTTTCGGATCGCAATAGCGCATGAAGTACCAGGACGAGTCCACGAAGGTGTCCATGGTGTCGGTCTCGCGCCGCGCGGGCTTGCCGCAGCAGGGGCAGTCCACCTTCAGGAAAGCCTCGCACTTGTTCAGCGGGTTGCCGCTGCCGTCCGGCACCAGGTCTTCGGGCAGGCGCACCGGCAGGTCCTTCTCGGGCACCGGCACCGGGCCGCAGGCTTCGCAGTGGATGATGGGAATCGGCGTGCCCCAGTAGCGCTGGCGGCTGACGCCCCAGTCGCGCAGGCGGAAGGTGGTCTTCTTCTCGCCCAGGCCCTTGGCGGCCAGCAGCTCGGCGACCTTGTTGACCGCGGCCTTGTGGCCCAGGCCGTCGAGTTCGCCGGAGTTCACGCACACGCATTTCTGCTTGTCGCCGTACCACTCAGCCCAGGCGTCGGTGGAGAAGGTCTCGCCTTCGACCGCCACGACCTGCTTGATCGGCAACTGGTACTTGAGTGCGAACGCGAAGTCGCGCTCGTCGTGCGCGGGTACGCCCATCACGGCGCCGTCGCCATAGCTCATCAGCACGTAGTTGCCGACCCAGACCTCGACCTGAGCACCCGTCAGCGGATGCGTGACGAACAGGCCGGTGGGCATGCCCAGCTTTTCCTGCGTGGCCAGCTCGGCTTCGGTCGTGCCGCCCTTCTTGCACTCTTCGATGAAGGCCGCCAGCGTGGCGTTGGTCGCGGCCGCGTGCAGCGCCAGCGGGTGCTCCGGCGCCACAGCGCAGAAGGTCACACCCATGATGGTGTCGGCGCGTGTGGTGAACACATACATGCGGCCGTCGCCGATCAGCGCGCCGTCAGACCCCTGGATGTCATGGGTGAACGCAAAGCGCACGCCCTCGCTCTTGCCGATCCAGTTTTCCTGCATCAGCCGGACCTTGTCGGGCCAGCCGTTGAGCGTCGCTTTGGGGTTGCCCATCTGCACGTGGTCGAGCAGTTCATTGGCATAGGCCGTGATGTTCAGGTAATAGCCCGGGATCTCGCGCTTTTCCACCAGCGCACCGGTGCGCCAGCCGCGCCCGTCGATCACCTGTTCGTTGGCCAGCACGGTCTGGTCCACCGGGTCCCAGTTGACGACCTGGGTCTTGCGGTAGGCGATGCCCTTTTCCAGCATCTTCAGGAACAGCCACTGGTTCCAGCGGTAGTACTCGGGCGAGCAGGTGGCGACTTCGCGCGACCAGTCGATGGCCAGCCCCATCGCCTGCATCTGCTGCTTCATGTAGGCGATGTTGGAGTAGGTCCACTGCGCTGGCGGCACCTTGTTCTTGAGTGCCGCATTTTCGGCCGGCAGGCCGAAGGCGTCCCAGCCCATGGGCATGAGCACGTTGTAGCCGTTCATGCGCAACTGGCGCGTGAGCATGTCGTTGATGGTGTAGTTGCGCACATGGCCCATGTGCAGCTTGCCGCTGGGATACGGCAGCATGGAGCAGGCGTAGAACTTCTTCTTGCCCGCATCTTCGGTCACGCGGTAGGCGTCGGTGGCGCTCCAGTGGGCATGGGCGGCTTGTTCGACGGCTTGGTGGAGGTATTTGTCTTGCATGGAGAGGTGGGCGCCTGCCGCCCACGGGGCCAAAGGTTGCTCGGGTGCACATCGGGCCCACCCGGGCCGATGGCACAGCGGGTGGACGCAAACCGGGGAATTTTAGGCGCTCAGCGGGGGGCGGTGGCCGCGCCTTCCAGTTGCAGCTCGCGGGCCGTGGCCGCGTCGGTGACGAAGCCGACCCGGGCCAGCCCGGCCTGCTGGGCCATGGCGATGAGGCGTACGATCTGGCCATAGGGCACGGTGGTGTCGGCGCGCACCTGGACTTCGGTGTCGGCGTTGCGGGCAGCGGCCTGTTGCAGGCGGCGGCGCGCTTCGTCTTCGGTGACCGCTTCGTCTTGCCAGTGCCACTGCCCGCTGGCGTCGATGGCCAGGGTCACGGCGTCGGGCTGCGGGGCCGATGCGCTGGCGTCAGGGGTTGGCGCCTTGGGCAGGTCCAGCTTCAGGCGTGAGGCCATCAGCGGGGCGGTGATGATGAAGATCACCAGCAGCACCAGCATCACGTCCACCAGCGGGGTGACGTTGATGTCGCTCATGGGCGGGTTGCCCGAAGCCTTTTCGAGCCGGCCGAAGCTCATGCGACTTCCAGGCGTCGCCGCTGCGCGAGGGGCTGTTCAGGGGAGCGCAGATCCGGCTTGGGGCGACCCCGCTCAGCATCCATGGCCTGCACCTGGGGTCTGGCCAGGTTCACAGATCACCACCTTGGTGGGTGAGCAGTTCGCGCAGGTCGAAGGCAAACCCTTCGAGGTCGGCTTCGATGTGGCCGATCTGGCGCCCGAACACGTTGTAGGCCAGCACGGCCGGAATGGCGACCGCGAGACCGGCCGCGGTCATGACCAGCGCTTCACCCACCGGCCCCGACACCTGTTCGATGCTGAACTGGCCTTCCAGGCCGATGCTGGTGAGGGCATTGAAGATGCCCCAGACCGTGCCGAGCAGGCCGACAAACGGGGCGGTGGCGCCCACGGTGGCCAGCAGCACCTGGCCGAACTGCAGCCGGCGCAGCACGCCGTGCAGGGCGTCGCGCAGCACGCGGGTGTACTGGTGGGCCCGGTCGCCCGCTGCGGCCAGCGACTGGGCGGGCGCCTGGTCGAGCGCCTGCGCGGCGGCGACCAACGGGGTCAGCCAGCGGTGTGGATCGAAAGTGGCCATGCGCTGTCCCGCTTCGGCGACGCTGGCGGCCTGCCAGAAGGCGGCCGCGGCGGTGCGCACATCGCGCGTGGCACGGCGCAGCAGCCAGCCCTTCCAGAGAATGACGACCCAGCTGCTGACCGACATGCCGAGCAACAGCGCGGCCACCAGCCGGCTGACCCAGTCGCCCTGGAGGATGGTGTGCCAGACGGCGTTGGTGGCCATGGTCGGGTCAGCGCAGGCCCAGCACGTCGAACATGTCGTACAGCCCGCTGGTCTTGTCGGCCAGGAAGCGCACGGCGCGCAGACTGCCCTGGGCGTAGCCGGCGCGGTTGCTCGATTTGTGGGAAATTTCGATGCGTTCGCCGGTGCCCGCGAACAGGACGGTGTGGTCGCCCACGATGTCGCCGCCGCGGATGGTGGCGAATCCGATGGAGGACGGGTCGCGCTCGCCGGTCACACCCTCGCGGGCGTAGACGGCGCAATCCTTGAGGTCGCGGCCCATGGCCTGGGCGACGACCTCTCCCATCTTGAGCGCCGTGCCGCTGGGCGCGTCGATCTTGTGGCGATGGTGGGCTTCGATGATCTCGATGTCGTACCCGGTGGACATGGCCCGCGCTGCCATGTCCAGCAGCTTGAGGGTGACGTTCACGCCGACGCTCATGTTGGGGGCCATGACGATGGCGATGGACTTCGACGCTTCGGCGATCTCGGCTTTCTGGGCGTCGCTGAAGCCGGTGGTGCCGATCACCAGGTTGACCCCTTGCTTCACGCATTCGCGCAGGTGGGCCAGGGTGCCTTCGGGGCGGGTGAAATCGATCAGGAAGCGGCTGCCGGCCAGGCCGGCGGCCAGATCGGCGGTGATGGCCACGCCCGTGGGCTCGCCGCCGAAGGCGCCTGCGTCCTGGCCGATGGCGGGGCTGGCGGGGATGTCGAGCGCGCCGCTGAGCTGGCAGTCGCCGCTGGCGCGTATTGCATCGACGAGCATCTGGCCCATGCGGCCGCTGGCCCCGGCGACACACACGCGCAGGGGCTGGAAGTCGGCTGCGCTCATCGGGTGGCTCCGGCTTCGAGGGGCGGGTAGGTGGCACCGGCCGGCGCACCCGCTGGCGCCGTGTCGGCTTCCGGGGTGGCTTGCGGGTTGCGCTCGCGGAACGACTTGAGCTGTTCGGGCGTGGCCTCCAGCGCTGGCGGCTTGTCAATCTTGCGGCGGTTGTCGATCGAGGCCACGAATTCGATCTCGCTGGGCAGTTCGTCGCCTTCGAAGCGGGCGACGAGATCGTTGTCGAAGAACACGGTGAAGCGCCGCTGCAGCACCTTCTGGCCCTGGCGCTGAAGTGTGAACACGTAGTCCCAGCGGTTGCCGTGGAAGACGCTGGCCAGCAGCGGGGTGCCGAGGATTTCAGCGACCTGCGTGCGGGTCATGCCCGCGCGCAGCATCTGGGACTGCTCGCGCGTGACCACGTTGCCCTGGACGATCTCGATCTTGTAGGGGGCGAGCGAGCTGCCCAGGCTGGACGGGGTGCTGGAACAGGCGCTCAGCAGGCCCGCCGCGACGGCGGCCAGCAGAAGCGGGGAACGGGGTGTCAGAAGACGTAGCAGCATGGGCAGGACAGATCCATCGAGGCCATCGGGGTCGACTTGCCGCTGACCCGCCGCGCCAAGGGTATCTGCCATGGGGCGGGCAAGGGCGATATCATCGGGCCATTGTAGCCGGGGGGTGCCGTGGCGCTCCGATGGGTTTTCCCATCTACCGCCGGTGTTTTGCAGCCGTCCCCCGCGCCGAGCCATATCCATGTCGAACATCGAAGAACTCAAGAGCACGGGCCTCAAGGCCACCTTGCCCCGCCTGAAGATCCTGGAGATCTTCCAGACGGCCCGGCAGCGCCACATGACCGCCGAAGACGTCTTTCGCGTCCTGCTGGAGGACCACTCGGACATCGGGCTGGCCACGGTATACCGGGTGCTCATGCAGTTCGAGCAAGCCGGGCTGCTGATTCGCAGCAACTTCGAATCGGGCAAGGCGGTCTACGAACTCAATGAAGGGCAGCACCATGACCACCTGGTGTGCCTGGACTGCGGCCGGGTGGAGGAGTTTTTTGATCCGGAGATCGAAAAGCGCCAGCAGATGGTGGCCAAGGCCCGCGGCTTCGCGCTCCAGGAGCACGCGCTGTCGCTTTATGCGCATTGCACCAAAGGCGATTGCCCGCACCGTGGCCATCCCGTGAACCGGTAAGCCGGACACGCTGCGCTGCAGCAGCAGCGCGGTTGGAGGTTCAGCCTTCGCGCGACATGGCCGCGCGGTGGCGCGCCACAAATTCCTGGTAGGTGTCGATCCCGCGCAGTTGCAGGATGGTGTTGCGCACGGCCGCTTCGACCAGCACGGCGATGTTGCGGCCGGCCACCACCTGGATCACCGCCTTGCGCACCGGCACACCCAGCACGTCCTGGTACAACGGCTCGTGGGGCATGCGCTCGTAGTCGCGCTCCATGGTTTCCTTGCGCACCAGGTGCACGATCAGCTGCAGGCGCATTTTGCGGCGTACAGCGGTCTCGCCAAAGATGGCCTTGATGTCGAGCAGGCCGATTCCGCGCACTTCCAGCAGGTTCTGCAGCAGCTCGGGGCAGCGGCCTTCGATGCTGGTCTGGTTGATGCGGTAGAGGTCGACCGCATCGTCGGCCACAAGGCCATGGCCGCGCGAGATCAGTTCGAGGCCCAGCTCGCTCTTGCCCAGCCCCGATTCGCCCGTGATCATGACACCCATGCCGAGGATGTCCATGAACACGCCGTGCATGGTGGCGCGGTCGGCGAAGTGGCGCGACAGGTAAGCCCGCAGGACATCGATCACGAAGGCAGCCGGTTCGGGCGTGGCGAACATCGGGATCTGGGCGCGCTCGCACATCGCGCGCACGCCCTCCGGCACAGGCTGGTTGTCGGCCACCACCAGCACCGGTGGCTCCAGGGTGACGATGCGGGCGATGCGGCGCCGGTTGTCGTCTTCGCTGGCACTGCTGAGGTAGGCCACCTCGCGTTCGCCGAGCACCTGCACGCGGTAGGGATGGATGTAGTTCAGGTAGCCCACCAGATCGGCGCCGGAGCGGGCCTGGCTGATGGCCGCGTCGTCGAACTGGCGCTCGGACGCGCCAAGCCCGGCGACCCACTGCCACTTGAGGGTGTCGCGGTGGTCCTCGAAGAGGACATCGGCGCTGACGACCGTGGCCTTCATCGGGCTTTGCAGTGGGCTGTCGCCGGAGGGTGTGCCGCGCCCAGGCGCAGGCGGGCTTTCATCACGCCGGTGCGTGGGCCGATTGCCAGCCGTTGATCAGGCCATGCAGGGCCAGGGCTTCGTCGGCATTCTTCATCTTGTCGCGCAGGCCGCTGTCGCTGAGCAGCTCGGCAATTTCAGAGAGGATTTCCAGGTGCTTCTGGGTGGCGGCTTCGGGCACGAGCAGGAAAATCATCAGCTGCACCGGCTGTTCGTCCGGGGCATCGAAGCCGATGGGGTTGGCCAGTTGGAAGACCGCGGCCAGCGGCTGCTTCAAACCCTTGATGCGGCCATGGGGAATGGCCACGCCATGGCCCAGCCCGGTGGAGCCCAGGCGCTCGCGGGCGAACAGACTGTCGGTAATGAGGGCGCGGTTGAGGCCGTGCAGGGTTTCAAACAACAGGCCCGCTTCTTCGAAAGCGCGCTTCTTGCTGGTGGCATCTACACGGACCAGCACCTGCGCGGCGGGCAATATGGCAGAAAGTCGGTTCATCGGGGAGGCCTTTCGGACCGCAAATTATGCCCAGTTGGGTCCGATTGACTAGACGTCGCCTACAAAAAAGCCGCTTGACATTTCAAGCGGCTTGTTGCATCGCAACATGCGGGTGGCTTCAGCACACCCGCCAGGGCAGGGGTTTCACATCAGGCGTTTGGCCGTGTCGTGGTGATGGTCCTGTGCCTTGTCCTTGTAGCGCAGGACCTGGCGGTCCAGCTTGTCGGCCAACTCGTCCACAGCGGCATACAGATCGGCATGGGCACTTTCGGCGAACAGGTCCTTGCCCTTGACGTGGATGTTGCACTCGGCCTTTTGCCGGAGGTCTTTCTCCTTGAGGTTGTCCACCGTCAGCAGCACCTTGATGTCGACCACCTGGTCGAAGTGCCGGGAGATGCGTTCGAGCTTGGATGTGACGTAGCCGCGCAGGGCCGGCGTGACTTCCAGGTGGTGACCGCTGATCGTCAGGTTCATATGAAGAGCCTCCTTATGCTCCGGGTTGACACAAACCGCCGGGCTGTTCTGGCAACCCGACGGTCACGGGTAGCCGTTGGGATCACTATGCCCAAGAAGGCGCGGGCGTGCAACCCTGCATTGCAACAAGCTGCAAGCCACCGGCTGCGGCCTTGACGTGGCGCAAGGCCGGGTACGCCAAGGCCGTGGCGGATCAGCGGGCGGACTGGGCGCCGTGCAGACGCAGCCGGCGGGCGAGCAGCATGGAGCCCAGGCTGGCGGCAACGCCCACCAGCCCGGCCCAGCCGTAGTGTTCGAGATGGCCGCTGGCGTCGCGGCTGATGATCCAGCCGCCCAGGAACGAGGCCACGCCCATGGCGGCCGACTGCACCGCCGCGTTGAGCACGAGAAAGGTGCCGCGCTGCTGCGGCGCGGGTGCCGACGTGATGAGGGCCATGCCGGGGATCATGCGGCCGTTCATGCAGACGAAGAAGCCGGTGGACACCAGCAGGACTGCCCACAGCGGTGCGGGGGGGATCAGGGTGGTGGCCATCAGCGGGAGCGTGACCGCACAGCCCATGAAGGTGAAGGTGCGGACCTTGCCGAGCCGGTCGGTGAGCCGGCCGAAAAACCGCGCCGTGATCAGGGTGGCGATGCCCCCACAGAGGTAGACGTAGGGGATCTGGGTGTCCGTCATGCCCAGGTTGGCCTGCATGTAGAGGGTGATGAAGGGGATCACCGTGAACCCGGTGAACATGAGCAGGGCCGAGAAGGCGAAGGCCAACAGGTGGTCGCGGTGGACGAGCACCCGGCCGATGCCGCGCCACACGGAATGCGTGCGCGGGGCATCGAGGTGGGTACGCAGGCGGGGCAGGGTGAGCCAGGCACCGACCCCCAGCGCCGCACTGAACAGCGCGATGGCGACGAAAGTCAGCTGCCAACCCCAGAGGCTGGCAATGAACAGGCCGATGGGAACACCTGCCACGGTGGCGACGGAGAAGGACGACATGACAATGCCCATGGCGCGACCGCGACGCTCGAACGGCACCACGTCGGCCACGATGGTCTGCGAGAGGGCCGAGAGCACGCCGCCGAACAGGCCGGCTGCCACGCGCGCCATCATCAGAAAACCGTAGCTGGTGGCGAGTCCGCAGGCCAGGGTGGCGATGGCAAACAGGCCGTACAGCCACAGCAGCAGGTGCTTGCGGTCGAAACGGTCGACATAGGTGGCAGCGGCCAGGCCGGAGGCCCCGGCCGACAGCGTGTAGGCCGATACCAGCAACCCGAACTGTGCATCGCTGATGCCGAACAGCCGCGTGAACTGCGGCCCGAGCGGCATCATGATCATGAAGTCCAGGATGTGCGTGAACTGGATGCCGGCGATGGTCAGCAACAGCCAGCGTTCCCGCTGGGGGGAGAAAAATGGGGTCATGAAGCGGGTCAGGAAAAAAGCCCGGCCCGCGCCGAGCACCCACGCTCAGGTGGGTGCGGGCTCCTGGGGAACGGGCAGGGTATCGACGTGCAGCGTCTGGGTCGGCAGCGCCACGCGCGCACCGTGGCGCTCGATGATGTGGCCAATGGCCAGCAGCCATTCGTGCTTCAGAGACTGGAACTCGGCCCAGACACGCTGCAGCGTGAAAGCATAGATCATGATGTCCAGCGAACTGGTGCCGAACCGGTTGAAGTTGACGATCAGCAGTTCCCGGGTGTCGATGGCGGGGTGCTGGCTCAGGTAGCGGCGAATTTCGGTGACGATCGCGTCGACCTGGGCCAGGTCGTCGTAGCGCACGCCGATGGTTTCGGTGAAGCGCCGGTGGGTCATGCGCGAAGGGTTCTCCACCACGATGTTGGTGAAGACCGAGTTGGGCACGTAGATCGGGTTCTTGTTGAAGGCGCGGATGCGGGTGTGGCGCCAACTGATGTATTCGACCGTGCCTTCCAGGCTCTTGTCGGGCGATCGGATCCAGTCGCCGACGCTGAACGGGCGGTCCAGGTAGATGGTCAGGCCGCCGAAAAAGTTGGCCAGGATGTCGCGTGCGGCCAGGCCGACCGCGATGCCACCCACGCCCCCCAGGGCCAGCAGGCCACCGATCTGGAAACCCAGGGTCTGGGCCACCGTGATGGTGGCCACGACGACGACGATCAGGCGGGCCAGCTTGCTCAGAGCCAGGGCGGTGGTCAGGTCGAAGGCGGGGTCCTGCGCCTGGCCGCGTGCGATGGTGTGTTCGGACGCGCGACCGATGAACTGCCAGAAGAACCAGGCCACCGTGAGCACGATGCCGATGTTGCGGGCCAGCCCGATGGTGGGGCTGAAGTCGGGCTCGGGCCAGTGGCGCTGCAGGGCGGTCGCGGCCCAGGTCAGGGCCACGATCCAGATCAGCAACTGCACGGGCCGGCGAGCGGATTCGACCAGGGCTTCGTCCCAGACGGTCTCGGAGCGCCGGGTCCAACGGAGCAACTGGTTGAAAAGGACGCGGGTGACCTGGCTCACGACCAGGGCCATCAGGAGCACGGCCAGGGTGATGGCCAGCCAGATATCGACGTTGAGAAGGTGGGCGAGGCGTTCTTGGATGGGGGTCATTCGATCGGGAAAGGCTCGGGAACGTGACGGTGCGGGCGCTTACTGGAACGCCACTTCGGCAAAGCTGCGCAGCTTGCGGCTGTGCAACTGGTCGACCCCGCCCTGGCGCAGAAGTTCGATCGCGCGGATGCCGATGCGCAGGTGCTGGTCCACGCGCTCGCGGTAGAAGTGGTTGGCCATGCCGGGCAGCTTGATCTCGCCATGCAACGGCTTGTCGCTCACGCACAGCAGGGTGCCGTAGGGCACGCGGAAGCGGAAGCCGTTGGCGGCGATGGTGGCGCTCTCCATGTCGAGCGCCACCGCCCGGCTCTGGCTGAAGCGGCGTTGCGGCGTGCTGGGCACGTTGCGCGTGGGCAGCAGTTCCCAGTTGCGGTTGTCGGTGCTGGCCACGGTGCCGGTGCGCATGATGCGCTTGAGTTCGGACGGGGGCATGCCGGTCACGTCGGCCACGGCGGTTTCCAGCGCCACCTGGATCTCGGCCAGCGCCGGGATCGGCACCCATAGGGGCAGTTCTTCGTCGAGCACGTGGTCCTCGCGCACGTAGGCGTGTGCCAGCACGTAATCGCCCAGTTGCTGGCCATTGCGCAACCCGGCGCAGTGGCCGAGCATGAGCCAGGCGTGCGGGCGCAGCACGGCGATGTGGTCGGTGATGGTCTTGGCGTTGGCGGGGCCCACACCGATGTTGACCATGGTGAGGCCGCTGCGGTCGGCGCGCAGCAGGTGGTAGGCCGGCATCTGGGGCAGGCGCGGCAAGGCCTTGCCCAGCGCGTCGATGGCCTCGGCGCCCAGGCCGGTGCGGCGCGTGATCAGGTTGCCGGGCTCCACGAAGGCGATGTAGTCGCTCGCCGGGTCGGCCATCTCGGCGTGGCCCAGGCGGATGAATTCGTCGATGTAGAACTGGTAGTTGGTGAACAGCACGAAGTTCTGGAACCACTCGGGCGCGGTGCCGGTGTAGTGGCGCAGGCGCTGCAGCGAGTAGTCGACGCGCGCGCCGGTGAACAGGGCCAGTGGCAGGGGTTCGCCGGGCGCGGGTTCGTGCGTGCCGTTGGCGATGCCATCGTCCATCACCGCCAGGTCGGGCAGGTCGAACACGTCGCGCATCAGGGCGCGCCGCGCGGCATCCATCTCGCCTTCGACGTGGTCGTGTTCGGCAAACGAGAAGTGGATGGGGATCGGCTGGGCGCTGATGCCCACTTCGAGCCGGCCGCCATGGTTGGCCATGAGCAGCCGGAACTGCTCCAGGTAATAGTCGGCAAACAGGTCGGGGCGGGTCAGCGTGGTTTCGTATCGGCCCGGCCCGGCCACGAAGCCGTAGCTCAGGCGGTTGTGCAGGCCCGCCTCCTGGCGCGAGACGCTGTGCGAGTGCAGGCGCACGAAGGGGTAGCAGGCGCGCACGCGCTGGTCCTCGAAGGGCCGGCCGGCGACGAACTCCCGCAGCGCCGCGCGCAGGAAGCCGATGCTCTGGTCGTACAGCCGCTGCGCCTGGGCCAGTGCGGCGGCGGGGTCTTCGAAGAACTGGGGCGCGGTGAATTCGGGTGTCTGGTGCATGGGCTTATTGTCGTGTGGGTGGTGTCTGCACGGGCTCGCCCGGCGCGCGGGGCAGTTTCCAGAAAGCCAGGCCACCGAGCACCAGCATCAGGCTCATGGTGGCCAGGGCGGCGGACAACGGATCGAGGCCAGCCGCGGGTGCCAGCGTGGCGGCCAGGCCGCTGAGCCACTGCATGAGCGAGATGCCAAGGAACATCGCCATGGTGAACAGCGACAGAGCCCGTCCGCGCGCCGCAGCAGGGTAGGCGCCGTGCACGTAGCCGTATTGCAGCAGCCCGTAACCGGACAGCAGGCCATAGACGATGGGCAGCGCCACGTCCAGCCAGAGGCTGTGGGTCAGGGCCATGCCCATCAGCAGCGTGGCCGCCGCGAGCGAAAAACCGATGAGCCAGTGCACGCGCCGCTCGCCGCCGGGGTCGATGCGGCCGAACACGGCCGGGCTGAGCATGCTGCCCAGCGTCACCAGCAGGGCGACGTTGCCGCTCTGCACCAGCGTCAGGCCGTGTCGTTCGATCAGCACCGGGCCCAGCCACAGGCCGCGCAGCGTGATGAAGCCGGCGTACGCGACCGCCGCGTAAAGCACCAGTCCGGCCGTGTGCGGCAGCCGGAACAGGTCAAGCAGCCCGCCGAAGGCCTGCTTCAGCTGGGGGCGTGCAATCGGCGCCTGCACGGAGTGCGCGCCGAGCGAGCGCTCGCGCACGCGCCAGAAGATGGCCAGCCAGGCGGCGATGCCCAGCAGCGCCAGCACCCCGAACGACCAGCGCCAGGACGAGATTTCGATCATGGCGGCCAGTGGGGTGGCGGTCAGCAGCACCCCGAGGCCGCTCAGGCTCATGATCAGCCCGGAGGTGGGCGTGAACCGCTCGGGGCCGAAGTGGCGCGCAATGAACACCGTGCACACCAGGAAGGCGGGCGAGCAGCCGGTGCCGATGAGCACCTGGCCCAGCAACAGGACCTGAAAGCCGGGAGCCAGGGCAGACACCACGGCACCCAGGATGGCCACGGGGAAGGCGGCCAGGATGGTGCGGCGCACGCCGAAGACGTCGATGGTCACCCCGAACACCAGTTGCATGATGCCGAAGGAGAAGTGGAAGGCTGCGGCCCACAGCCCCAGTTGCTGGTTGGACAGCGCCAGTTCCTGCGCCAGCGGCGGGCCCATGATGGCCGCGACCGTGCGGAAGGCCTGGCTCAGGGTGAAGGCGCTGGTCAGGGCCAGCAACATCGGCCAGACCAGCCGGGAGGGAGAGGACGGGAGATTCATGCGGGATGGCCCGGGCCATGTCGGCCCTGTTGGGAACCCCGATTTTGCGGGTGTTCCCGCGGTCTTGCCGGGCCTTGGCCGATACTCCATCTCCTGCCCCGCCGGTCCTCACAAAAAAATGCGCTCATCGTCCCCCGCCAGCACTGCGGTGCTGCCCGACAGCCCGGCCCATGCCCGGCCCGACTCCCGTTCCGATTGGGCCACGCTGGCCCGGCTGCTGCCCTACCTGTGGGGCTACAAGTGGCGCGTGATGGCCGCCCTGGCGTTCATGGTCGCGGCCAAGGCGGCCAACGTGGGGGTGCCGCTGCTGCTCAAGGAACTGGTCGATGCCATGAGCATCGCGCCCGGCAGCGCCCAGGCTTTGCTGGTGGTGCCCGTGGGGTTGTTGGTGGCCTATGGGCTGCTGAGGCTGTCCACCAGCGTGTTCACCGAGCTGCGCGAACTGGTGTTTGCCAAGGCGACCGAGGGGGCCACGCGCAGCATCGCCCTGCAGGTGTTCGGCCACCTGCACGCGTTGTCGCTGCGCTTCCATCTGGAGCGCCAGACCGGTGGCATGACGCGCGACATCGAGCGCGGTACCCGCGGCGTGCAGCAGCTCATCTCGTACTCGCTCTACAGCATCTTTCCCACCCTGATCGAGGTGGTGCTGGTGCTCACGCTGCTGGGCACGAAGTTCGACATGGGCTACGTGTGGATCACGCTGGCGGCCTTGGTGGTGTACGTGGGTTTCACGGTGTCGGTGACGGAGTGGCGCACCCGTTTCCGCCGTGAAATGAACGAGCTGGAGTCGCGCAGCCAGACCCGGGCCATCGACTCGCTGCTGAACTACGAGACCGTCAAGTACTTCAACAACGAGGCCTTCGAGGCCCACCGCTACGACGAGGCGCTGGAACGCCTGCGCAAGGCCCGCCTGAAAAGCCAGACCACGCTGTCGATGCTCAATGCCGGGCAGCAGATGATGATCGCCGTGGCGCTGGTGGCCATGCTCTGGCGCGCCACACAGGGGGTGGCCGCCGGCCACATGACGCTGGGGGACCTGGTCATGATCAATGCGTTCATGATCCAGCTGTACATCCCGCTGAATTTCCTGGGTGTGCTGTACCGGGAAATCAAGCAGAGCCTGACCGATCTGGACAAGATGTTCACGCTGCTGGAAAAGGAGCGCGAGATTGCCGACGCGCCGGACGCGCGGCCGTTGCGCCTCGACGGGCCGCCGGCGGTGCGTTTCGAGCAGGTGCGCTTCGGCTACGAAGCCGGGCGCGAGATCCTGCACGGCATCAGCTTCGAAATCCCGGCCGGCGAGACGGTGGCGGTGGTCGGCCCCTCGGGGTCGGGCAAGTCGACGCTGGCGCGGCTGCTGTACCGTTTCTATGACATCGACGCCGGCACCATCACCCTGGCCGGGCAGGACATCCGGCAGGTGACGCAGGCCAGTCTGCGTCAGGCCATCGGCATCGTGCCGCAGGACACGGTGCTGTTCAACGACACGATCGAATACAACATCCTCTACGGTCGCCCGGATGCCGGGCACGACGCGGCGGTGGCGGCGGCGAAGGCCGCCCACATCCACACCTTCATCGACAGGCTGCCGCAGGGGTATGGCAGCATGGTCGGCGAGCGGGGACTCAAGCTGTCGGGCGGGGAGAAGCAGCGCGTGGCCATTGCCCGCACCCTGCTCAAGAACCCGCCGGTGCTGATTTTTGACGAGGCCACCTCGGCGCTGGACTCGGCCAACGAGCGGGCCATCCAGGCGGAGTTGCAGCGCGTGGCGCAGGGCAAGACGGCGCTGGTGATCGCGCACCGGCTGTCCACGGTGGTGGACGCGCACCAGATCCTGGTGCTGGAGCATGGCCACATCGTGGAACGTGGCACGCACCCGCAACTGCTGGCGCTGGGTGGCGTGTATGCGGGCATGTGGGCACTGCAGCAGAGCGGTCGCGATGCGGCAACCGCCGCCGCCCCGGAGCCCGTGCCCGCGGCGGCTCAGCCGTCGAGCCCGGCCTGAACGGCTTCCAGGTACAGCCGCTCCATCGCGTCGACGGGTGGCAGTGTCGCCGCCCGCTCGCGCAGGCGGCGGGCTTCCGCTTCGGCGGCGGCGCCGTCGAGCATGACCAGGCCCTGTGCGCATTCGTGCAGCGTGACGGGGGATTCGGGTTGCAGGGCCAGAGCCTGGCTGTAGTGCAGACGGCCCAGCGATTTGCGCGCGCCGTGCGTCATGCCGCCGATCAGCTCGCCGACCTTGTCAATCACTTCGGCGTGAAAGTTCGCCAGCGCCAGGTGGGCGTCGGCATGGGCGGGCGCCAGCGCGACCGTGCGCTCCAGGCTGCTGCGCACGCGACCGCCCAGGCCCCGGGCCAGCGCTTTGGCCACGCTCACGCCCTGGCTGTAGCGCCCCAGGGCATGGCCCTGCCAGTACCAGCCGGCCGGCTGCTGCGGCGCCAACTCCTGCTGGCGGCGGGCACGCTCGGCAACGTCGAGCAGCATGACCAGCCGGCGGGGCTCGCTGGGCTCGACATAGATGGCCTGCATGCAGGTGGCCTTGTGCGACAGCGACAGGCCGGGCGTCCCCAGCGCCAGACCGGCGCGTGCGGCGGCCTCGAAACGGCCCTGGTGGTAGAGCACCCAGGCTTGCAGCAGGGCGGGGTCATCGGGCAGGGGTTCGGCGTCGCCGCCGTGCAGGCGCGGCCACAGCCGCACCACGTCGTCGGCTTCGAGCGCGGTGCGCGCTGGGGCAGGGCAGGCTGGCCAGGATTCGGAGACGGTGGCTTCCATCAGGCGGTTTCCTCCCGTTCGGTCGACGCGGTTGCAGGGCGGTAGGCGTCGGCCAGTTGGCGCAGGTGTTGGCGCTGCGCGGGTTCGAGGTAGGGGGTGAGCTGGTGCAGCACGTGCCAGGCCCCGCGCCACAGGGCCTGCCCGGCGTGTTCGGGCTCCAGTGCTTGTCGGGGAGCGCGCACGAATTCAAAGCTCAGCCAGTAGGTGAGCAGCACCACCATGCTGTCGGCGGTCGGGGCCACCTCGCGGCTGTCCATGTCGACCGCACCGTGCAGGCCCATGTGTGTGAGCATGCCGCGCAGGGCACGGGTTTTGTGGGCAATGACGCCCTGCAGACGGGTTTCCAGCAGTCGGTTGCGCGACAGCAGGTCGTTGAGGTCGCGGTACAGGAAGCGATGCTCCCAGAGGGTCTCGAACAGCGTGTGCAGGAAGAACCAGGCGTCTTCCACGTCGCGCACGCCGCCCGCTGCGTCGAGCACCGGCGTCAGCGCACGCTCATACCGCTCGAACAGGGCGTTGACCAGTTCGTCCTTGGCCGGGTAGTGGTAATACAGGTTGCCGGGGCTGATGCCCAGTTCGTTGGCGATCAGCGTGGTGGAAACATTGGGCTCGCCGAAGCGGTTGAACAGGACCAGCGTGGTTTCCAGAATGCGCTCGGCTGTTCGGCGAGGGGCTTTTCTGGGCATGGCTTGTCTCCGCAGTCTCCATGGTGGCCGGTCGGCGACGTGCTGGCACGCCGGGCGCTGACCAATGGGTTGGGGTGCGCCATCGTGGGCACCTCTTGCGGATCAGTGTAGACCACTGGGACGCGCTGGCATGCTGCGATGCAGCATGCCAGCGCCCTGGCGAACGACGCTGGCCGGGTCAGTTGGCGTCGGGATCCACACCGGTTTTGGGGCCTGCGGCTTTGCGGGCGGCCGGGCGTTTGCGGGCCGGAGCCGGCGACCGGGGGGTGCCCGGCGTGGAGGGCTGTGCCTGGGCGAGGCGCTCGACCTGCTGGCTCAGCGCTTCGATGCGTTCGGCCAGGGCATCGATGTCCCGGGCCGCCGGCACCCCGAGCTTGCGCAGCGCCTTGGCCACGCGGTCCTCGAACAGGTTTTCCAGCTTGTCCCATTGCCCGGCAGCGCGGTGGCTGAATTCACCGGCCAGGGCGTTGGCGCGCTGGGTGGCTTCGGCCATGCGCTCTTCGGCCAGGGCATGGGTTTTGCGCTGCATGCTCAACCCTTCGTTGACCAGGCTTTCGAAGGCCTTGCTGCCTTCGGCCTGGGCCTTGGCGAAGGCGCCCAGGCCCGCCAGCCAGATCTGCTGGGCCGAATCGCGGATGTGGTGGGCGGTGTCTGCGGCGTCAGGGGGCGGGGTTTTGCGCGTGACCATGATCGGGTTCCTTGAGTGAGGAGGAGAACGGCCCGGAAACTGTAGGCCGCGCGGCACGCTCGCGGTAGGGGCCGGGGTCTAAACGTCCGCTGCGAGAGCGTTGTCCGAGGGGGCCGCCAGTTCGGCCACGCCCGCGAAAAGGGCCTGCCGCGCGTGCACGATGAGAGGGGCACAGTCGGCGTTGGTCCAGATGCTGTGGGCTGGCACCGGCCCGCAAGGCAGGGCACGGCAGCGAACGCTGGCCTGCGGGCAGGCCTGTTCCAGCAAGGCCTGCAGCACGTTGATGCCGGGATCAGGGGGGGCGCTGGTACAGAGATCGAGCCAGAGCACGCGCCGGGCATGCCGGCCATGCGCCTGCAGGATATGAAGCCAGAGCCCGGTGAGCGATCCGCTGGCAGCGGTTTCGGCCGGTGCCGGCCGGGGCGGGCGCTGGAACGAGCAGGCCTCGGGGTCGAGCGCGTGCACGTACAGCACCGCGACGCCCGCCGTGTGGGTCTGTTCGCGCCAGGCGGCGTCGTGCAGGGCAAACACCTGGACGCCCGATCCGACCCGCCCATCGGGGCCGTGACGGCCACTGCTGAGGATCAGCAGCGCGCCCGCGTCGGATGCGCCGTCCCGCGCCGTGTCGATGGCCAGGGTCTCGCCATCGGCGCCCATCCCGGGCAGCGGATGGCTGCCCAGGGCTGTGCCGGCGGTGGCGGCCGCTTCGAGAAACTGCACACGGGCCCGCGCGTAGGCGGGGGCAAAAGCGGCCGCCGGTCCGATCATGCGGACGGGGGGCGTGGCTGCCCCAGCCAGGTTTCGGCCAGCCGCACCCAGTAGGTGGCGCCGAGCGGGATCAGGTCGTCGTTGAAGTCGTAGTGCGGGTTGTGCAGCATGCAGGGGCCGACGTCGTGGCCACCGCCCTCGTAGGCGGCGCGGTGCGCGCCGTCGCCGTTGGCGATGAACAGGTAGCAGCCCGGCCGCTCCTGCAGCATGAAGGCGAAATCCTCGGCGCCCATGGTCGGCTCCTGCACCAGCACCTGGTCATCGCCCACGATGTCGGCCAGCACGCGGCGCGCGAACGCCGTCTCGGCCGGGTGGTTGACAGTGGGCGGGTAGTTGCGGCGGAAGTGGAACTCGGCGCGGGCGCCGAATGCGGCGGCGGTGTGTTCGGCAATTTCGCGCATGCGCCGCTCGATGAGGTCGAGCACCTCGAAGGTGAAGGTGCGCACCGTGCCCTGGATCTCGCAGCTGTCGGGTACCACGTTGGTGGCCTCGCCAGCGTGGATCATGGTCACGCTGATCACGCCGGCGTCCACCGGTTTCTTGTTGCGCGTGATGATGGTCTGGAAGGCCTGCACCATCTGGCAGGCCACCGGCACCGGGTCGATCCCGTTGTGCGGCAGTGCCGCGTGCGAGCCCTTGCCCCGGATGGTGATGCGGAATTCGTTGCTCGACGCCATGACCGGCCCCGGGCTGGCGGCGAAGCTGCCGACCGGCATGCCCGGCCAGTTGTGCATGCCGAACACGGCCTCGACCGGGAACTGCTCGAACAGGCCGTCCTGGATCATTTCGCGGGCGCCGCCACCGCCTTCTTCGGCCGGCTGGAAGATCAGGTAGACCGTGCCGTCGAAGTGCCGGGTTCTGGCCAGGTGCTGGGCCGCGGCCAGCAGCATGGCGGTGTGTCCGTCGTGGCCGCAGGCGTGCATCTTGCCGGGCTCGGTGCTGGCGTGGGCGAAGGTGTTGAGCTCGGTCATGGGCAGCGCGTCCATGTCGGCCCGCAGGCCGATGGCCCGGCCACTGGCGCCGCCATCGCGGCCATGCACGGTGCCGACCACGCCGGTGGTGCCCAGGCCCCGGTGCACCGAGATGCCCCATTCGGTGAGCTTGGCGGCCACCAGATCGGCGGTGCGCACTTCCTTGAAACAGAGTTCGGGATGGGCGTGCAGATCGCGGCGCAGGGCGGTCATGCTGGCCGCTTCGGTGAGGAGGGAGTCGATGAGCTTCATGGTCGTTCGGCGTTCGGGCGGTGCGCCCCGGCGCACCGCAATGGCTGGCGCAAAGCCATGGTAGCGAAGATGGCGCTCAGGCGCACCTTTTCGCCCCGCAGGCGGGGCTGCTATCCTGCCACGGACCTGTTTTCCCGGTGCCCCATGACCCCATCCGCCAACCCGCCCTCCGATGCCGTCCAGGTGCTGGGCGCCTGCCCGCACGACTGTCCAGATACCTGCGCCCTGCTGACCACGGTCGAAGGGGGCGTGGCCCGGCGTGTGCAGGGCAATCCGGCCCACCGGCACACCGACGGCGCCCTGTGCACCAAGGTGTCGCGCTACCCCGAGCGCACGTACCACCCCGAGCGCCTGCTCACACCGCTGCGCCGCAGCGGCCCCAAGGGCAGCGGCCAGTTCGAGCCCGTGAGCTGGGACGAGGCGCTGGACGACATCGCTGCCCGCTTGCGCGCCATTGCCGCCCGCGACCCCCAGGCCATCCTGCCCTACAGCTATGCCGGCACCATGGGGCTGGTGCAGGGCGATGGCATGGCGGCCCGCTTCTTCCACCGCCTGGGGGCGTCGCTGCTGGACCGCACCATCTGCGCGTCGGCGGGAGGTGAAGCCCTGGTGCAGACCCTGGGCGGCAAGGTGGGCATGAAGGTGGAGCATTTCGCCGAATCGAAGCTGATTCTGGTCTGGGGCAGCAATTCCATCGGCTCCAACCTGCATTTCTGGCGGCTGGCCCAGAAGGCCAAGCGCGACGGCGCCCGGTTGGTCTGTATCGACCCGCGCCGCACCGAAACCGCCGACAAGTGCCACGAGCACATCGCCCTGCGGCCAGGCACCGACGCCGCGCTGGCGCTGGCGCTGATGCACGAGCTCATCACCCACGACTGGCTCGATCACGATTACCTAGAACGCCACACCCTGGGTTGGGACGCGCTGCGCGAGCGTGCCCTGCAATGGCCGCCCGAGCGCACCGCCGAAATCTGTGGCGTGCCGGTGGCGCAGATCCGGCAGCTGGCGCACGACTACGGCACCACGAAGCCGGCCGCGATCCGGCTGAACTACGGCATGCAGCGGGTGCGCGGCGGCGGCAACGCGGTGCGCGCCATTGCCTGCCTGCCCGCCCTGGTGGGCGCCTGGCGCCACCGTGCCGGCGGACTGCTGCTGTCGGCCTCGGGGTATTTCCCAGCGCAGCGGGCCGCGCTGCAGCGGCCCGACTTGCTGGCGGGGCGCACGCCGCGCACCATCAACATGAGCACCATCGGAGACGCCCTGCTGAGCGAGGCTTCGACCGGCTTCGGCCCGAAGATCGAGGCGCTGGTGGTCTACAACAGCAATCCGGTGGCGGTGGCACCCGAATCGGCGAAAGTGGTGCAGGGCTTTGCGCGCGAGGACCTGTTCACGGTGGTGCTGGAGCATTTCCAAACCGATACCGCCGATTACGCGGATTACCTGCTGCCCGCCACCACCCAGCTGGAGCACTGGGACATCCACGCCAGCTACGGCCACACCGATGTGCTGCTCAACCGCCCGGCGATTGCCCCCGTGGGCCAGGCGAAGGCCAACAGCGCGGTGTTTCGCGCCCTGGCCGAGCGGCTGGGTTTCGACGAACCCTGTTTCGCCGACAGCGACGAGGCCATGTGCCGGCAGGCCTTTGGCGACGCGGTGAACTTCGACACCTTGCTGTCGCAGGGGTTTGCCACGCTGCCCGTGCCGGATGCGCCCTTCGCCGACGGCGGCTTTCCCACACCCTCCGGCCGTTGCGAGTTCTTCAGCGCACGCCTTGTGGCCCAGGGGCTCGACGGCCTGCCCGACCACCTGCCCAACCACGAGGTCGCGGGCAGCGACCCGCGCCATCCGCTGGCGATGATCTCACCGCCCGCACGGCATTTCCTCAACTCGACTTTCGTGAACGTGCAGAGCCTGCGCAGCGTGGAGGGCGAACCCTTGCTGGAGCTGCATCCCGACGACGCGGCCCCGCGCGGCATCGACAGCGGGCAGATGGTGCGCGTGTTCAACGCCCGGGGCGAATACCGCTGCAAGGCCGACGTGTCGACGCGGGCCCGGCCCGGGGTCGTCAACGGTCTGGGCATCTGGTGGCGCAAGCTCGGGCCCGACGGCACCAACGTCAATCAGCTCACGAGCCAGCGCCTGACCGATCTGGGCCGGGCACCGGTGTTCTACGACTGCCTCGTCGAGGTGGAGCGGGCGTGAGCCTGTGGCACCGTGTCGGGGTGGGGCGGCGCCGGCTGGCCCTGGGGGTGGCGGCAGTCCTGCTCGCCGGGTGTGCCTCGACCGACGCCGGGCTGGGGTATTACTGGCAATCGGTCACCGGCCATTGGCAACTGATGCGCTCGGCCCGCCCGGTGGCCGACTGGCTGGCCGATGAGCACACGCCGCCGGCCTTGCGGCAAAAGCTCGCCACGGCGCGCGACATCCGCCGCTTTGCGGTGACCCAGCTGGCCCTGCCCGACAACCGCAGCTACACCCGCTATGCCGACCTGGGCCGCCGTGCCGCGGTGTTCAACGTGGTCGCCGCCCCGGCGCTGTCGCTCCAGCTCTGGCAATGGTGTTTTCCGGTGGCGGGTTGTGTGGGTTACCGCGGCTACTACGACGAGGCTGCTGCGCAGGCGTTTGCGGCTTCGCTGCCGGCGGACATGGATGTGGCCGTGTACCCGGTGCAGGCCTACTCCACCCTGGGCTGGCTCGACTGGTTCGGTGGCGACCCGCTGCTCAACACCTTCATCGGCTACCCCGACGGCGAACTGGCCCGGCTGGTGTTTCACGAACTGGCGCATCAGGTGGTGTACGTGGCGGGCGACATGGCGTTCAACGAGTCGTTTGCCACGGCGGTCGAGCGCCTGGGGGGTGAGCGCTGGCTGTCCCGGGAGGCCAGCCCGGCCACCCGCGCGGCCTACGAGCAGTTCGACCGCCGCCGCCAGGCGTTCCGTGCGCTCACGCTGCACACGCTCGAGCAACTGGCGGCGGTGTACGCCCACAGCGCCCTGTCCGAGTCCGGCCAGCGTGCGCGCAAGGCCGACGTGATGGCCGAATTCCGCCGCCGTTACGGCGCGCTCAAGGCCGCCTGGGGCGGGTACGCTGGCTACGACGCCTGGGTGGCACAGGCCAACAATGCCCTGTTCGGCGCCCAGGCCGCCTACGACCAATGGGTGCCGGCGTTCGAGGCGCTGTTTGCGCGCGAGGGCAGCGACTTTGCGCGCTTCTATGCCGCGGCCAAGGCGCTGGCGGCCGAACCCGCCGCCCAGCGGCAGGCGGCTTTGCAGGCGCTCATGCCAGCGCTGTCAGCGGAGCAGCCGGATCGCGACGGCGCGGCGCCGCGCTGATCAGCTCAGCGATTCGATCAGGTCGATGTAGCGCTGCATGGCGTCGTCGGCCGACGTGCCCTTGACGCTGTTCCAGGCGTCCCACTTGGCGCGGCCGACCATGTCACCGAAACCGGGCTTCTTTTCGGTGACGTCACCTTGTGTGGCCTGCTTGTAGAGGCCATAGATCTTCAGCAGCGTGGCGTTGTCCGGGCGTTCGGACAATTTCGAGGAGTTGGCGACGGCGGCTTCGAAGCGGGCGGTGAGGTCGGACATAAACGGTTCTCGAAGAAAAAGATCGGCAGCCCAGGATGGGCGGCCACACGGCAAAGGGAATGTTGGGCGGGACTGGGGGGAGCAGCCTGTGCTCACACCGCCATTTTCAGCACCGGCAGGCGTTGCTGGGCAATCTCCAGCAGGCCGTCGAAGATCAGGCTTTCGACCAGTTCGCAAGGAATGGACATGCTGGGGGCCATTTTCCAGCCCGCGCCGCCGGTCATGTAGACCTTGGGTTCTTCGTGGCTGTGCTGACGCAGGTTGTCCACCATGCGCTGCACCGCCCCCGCGATGGCAAACGTGCCGCCGCTGGTCAGGGCGTCGCTGGTGTTGGTGGGAAAGTCGCACACCTCCCCGGTGGGGACGTGCAGGCCGGCCGTGCCGGATTCGAGCGCGCGCAGCATGATGCCGTGGCCCGGCAGGATGATGCCGCCCAGGAAGCGGCCATCAGCGTCGATGGCTTCCACCGTGACCGCCGTGCCCACCATCACCACCACGCAGGGCCGGGCAGGGCCCTGGCCCAGCAGGCGGTGGCGGGCGCCGATCATGGCGACCCAGCGGTCCGAGCCCAGCCGGGCGGGATGGTCGTAGCCGTTGACGAGGCCGGCCTCTTCGTTGCTGGACACCACCCATTGGGGCGTGACGTCCCAGATCTCGAGCTGCTCCTGCACCCGCTGCCGGACGGCGTCGCCCGCCACGACGCAGCCGATCACATGGTCGGGCGGCGACAGGGTGCTCCAGTCACCCTCGGCGAGCTTGTCGATGTTCTCCAGGAACTGCGCGCCGTGGGCCAGCAGGCGCGCGCCGGGTCGGGGGGCTTCGTAGAGCGCCCATTTCAGGCGCGTGTTGCCGACATCCAGGGCCAGAAAAGTCATGCGGGCATTATGACGACGCGGAATCCTGTGCTGTGTTGCGATGCAGCATGAATCCGGATCGTGGTTCAGGGTTCAGATCAGGCCGAGCCAGCAGGCACGCTGGATGGCGGCGAGCTTGCTGTCGGTGCGCAGCTTGGTCATGGCGTTGGCCAGGTGGTAGTTGACCGTGCGTTCCGAGCAGTCCATGCGGGCAGCGGTCTCCCGCGCCGTCAGGCCCTCGAAGGCCAGGAACAGGCTTTCCCGCTCCCGGGGACTCAGGCTCAGTCGCTGCTCGGCGATGGCGCGCTTGAGCAGTGGCCAGATGTTGTAGGCCGACCAGGCCAATGCGGCGGCATCGTTGCGCGAGCCGAACAGCCGCGAACTGAACATGAAGCACTCGAAGGCACGGCCGGCCGGTAGGCAGAACGCCACCCGTACCAGGGTCTGGTAGCCGTGGGCGAGCCACATGCGCCGCCAGCGCCCACCGTGCTCGGAGGCTGCGGCCTTGGATATCTCCTGCCAGACCACCAGCGGGGCATCGCTTTCACGCCAACTGGCCCCGAAGTCGCGGCTTTCGGCCAGGTCGTTGGCGGGTGCATGCATGCGGGGCGGGTGCACCGCGAGCACCTCGCGCTCGTCCTGGCCGCCAAAGGGGTTGGGCCCGAGCACGACCAGCGCTTCCACGCCCTGTTCGTGCAGAGCGCACACCCAGTCGGCGAGGATGGCATCCACCCCCACACTGTCAAAGTTGACAGGGAGTGTCATGGGTGTGTCCTTCGCAATCCGGGGACAATGGGCGACAGACTACCCCGAACCACGCCGGCGCCAGGAGGTAGGTGATCGCAGGAGAACATGTGTCGTTGGACCGTCTTAGGCTGAAAAGCGCCAAAGCGCGGATTCGTCAGTGGCTGATGGATGAAGTCATCCACGCACCGCTGGAGCCGATTTTGCACCCGTCTCCGGCGCGTTTGCGCTGGGCGGGTCTCTCCATTTTGCTCGGACATCTGCTTTTTCACCATGTCTGGACGGTTTATTTCCCACAACCCTACGAAAGTGTGCCGCTGCGGATGGTTGGGGCGAGCCTTGGCGTGCTGTTCTTCTGGCCGGGCCTCTACAAGGACATTGGCTCGCGCACCAGCGCCTGGGTGTTCTCGCTGGTGTGCTGGATCACCCTGCCGGCGATGTTCTTCTGGATGTACTGGATGAACGGGGGCAACGGGGTCTGGCTGGCCAGTGTGAGCGCGATGGTGCTGATCTATTACCACCTCACCGACTGGCGCCTGGCCTCTCTGGGCATCGTGGTGGCCCTGGCTGTCAGCGCCTGGCTGGCCTGGCTGGTGGCCCCGGTGGAGACCACATTTGCCCGCATCCCGCCCGAGAGTGTCTGGGTCATCGGTTTTTCGCTCGGGACGGCGCTTTTGTTGGGGCTGTCCAGCGCCAATCTGCGGCGCACGCGGCTGTTGAACACCCTCAGCACCATGGGTGTGATGGCGCACGAGCTGCGCACACCGCTGGCCACGGTGCACCTGATGGGCGACGTGTTGCGCAATCTTGCCCAGCACGACGTGCCGGAGGGAAAACGCAAGAAGCTGGAAGAACTCAGCATGCGGCTGCACAACCTCGTGCGCAGCATGAACCGGCAGATCGATACCCAGATCGCCAATGCGCAATTGCAGCGCCTGCCTGGCGAAAAGGCCGCCATCGGCGCGGGCGATCTGGTGCACGACGTGATCCAGCAATATCCCTACCGCACAACCAAGGAACGCGACTGTGTGCAGGTGCAGGTGCAAAATGACTTCGTTTTCGAGGGGTCCCGTGCGTTGCTGTCCCAGGTGCTGAGCAATCTCGTCAAAAACGCCCTGCATTCGCTCGCTTCTTCGGGGCGCGCGCCGCAACCGGGCGATCTGCGTCTGGACGTGGGGATTCACCGAGGCATGGGGCGCATCGCCGTCTCCGACGAAGGGGTGGGCATTCCGCACGAAAAGCAGCAGCGCATCTTCGAACCCTTTTACTCCACCCAGTCCGGCGTCGGCAGTGGTCTGGGACTGACTTTCTGCAAAAACGTCGTGGAGGCGGCGGGCGGCAAACTCAGCGTGCATTCGGAGCCTGGCTTCGGCGCTGTGTTCATGATCGACGTGCCTCTCGACAGCCGTTGACCGGGTACCGCAAGCCCTTATCAGCCATGGCCCTCACGATACCCCTGATCCAGCGACCGGGCAGCATCCTGTTCCTGGACGATGATCCCGATTACCTTGACATGCTGGGCATGGTCATGCCTCCCCAGTGGCAGATCGGCCTGTACGCACGTCCCACGGCGTTCTGCGAACGCATGCGCGACGAGCCCTCGCTCTGGGAGGCGGACGCTGCCCGGCAGACCCAGATCATCGAACGCTGGCGGCAAGGGCGACCCCTGCTGCCGCAGATGCTGGATTACTGGGCGCTCAATCCGGGGCGCTACCAGTTGGCCCAGGTCTGCGTGGTGGACTACGCCATGCCCGGCACCAATGGGCTGGCGGTGCTCAACACCCTGCTGGACTGGCCGGGCGCCCGGGTTCTGCTGACCGGGCAGGCCGATGAGCAGGTGGCGATCCAGGCCTTCAACAGCGGGCTGATCGACCGCTTCATCCCCAAGCAGTCCGACGACATCACCCGCCGTCTGCTGGAGACGCTCGAAAAACTGGCCCATGCGCCCCATCCCCGGCTCAACACGCTGTGGCGGGGCGTGTTGCAGCCGCTCCAGCATTCGCTGTTGCAGATCCCTTCGGTGGCCCGCCAGTTGCAGGACCACGCGCGCAAACGCTGGGTGGAATACGTGGTGCTGGGCCAGCCCTTCGGCGTGTTGGGCGTGGATGCCGAGGGGCGCTGCGAATGGCTGCAGCTCGAACTCGCCTCGCAACTGGGCGATCTGGCCGAGCTGGCCAGCTCGGCCGGCGCCGGGCTGGACGTGGTCCGCGCGATTCGCAACGCGCGCCTGCTGGCCGCCGTGGAGATGCAGCAGCAGTTGCAGCTGGGCGGCGCCATCCGCACGGCCGAGGCGATTGCCGTCGGGGACGACGGTCTGCTGCTCGCGGCGGTTTTTCCCCTGTCGCCGGCCGACATGCCCCAGCCCATTCCCGCTTACCGCCAGGTGCTGGAGGCGCAGAGCGACCGCCAGATTCTGGACGTCTGAACCCGCTCAGGCGCGGGTGCGCAGGCGGCGCGCGATGGGCCACTCCCAGGGTTTGACGATGTGGGCGATCTCGCGCGCCACCGCGAAGAAGTGCTCCAGTTCGGCCTCGGTCAGCGCGGCGTGCAGCGTCAGGCGCACCATGGTGCGGTTCTTGGCCGTTGCCGGCGCGCAGAAGACCGCACCGAAGACTGCCCGCGACTCCAGGTGGTCGCGCAGCACCATGGTGTCGGGCTCCGAGCCGGCTTCCAGCGCAATGATCTGCTCGGTGCCTTGCTGGATCGGGTAACCCATGTCGGTCAGTTCGGTGCGCACTCGACGGGTCAGCTCGGCCAGGCGTGCCCGGGCCTCGTCGGCGTCGCGGATGACATCGAGCGTGGCGTTGAGGGCTGCCACTTCGTGGGGCAGCAGGCAGGAGCTGAAAATGTTGTTGTTGCTGGTGCTGAGCACGTAGTTGCGCAGCTTGCTGGGCATGTTGAAGAAGCCTGCGCGGCCGGCGAAGGCCTTGGCCAGGCTGGCGGTGATGAAGTGCACCCGGTGGCTGATGCCCAACTGCTGGCACAGTCCGGCGCCTTGCGGGCCGTGGGTGCCCAGGGAATGGGATTCGTCGACCAGGATCATGCTGCCCGCGGCTTCGGCGATGTCGACCATTTCCAACAGCGGTGCCACCGCGCCCGTGGTGCTGTAGACGGAGTCGACGACCACCAGGCCCGGGCCGTGGCGTTCCATGGTCTTGCGCAGGCTGTCCGCGTCATTGTGCCGGAACGGGTGGATCGGCGCCCCGGCCTGTCGGGCACCCTCCCAGAGTGACATGTGGGCCAGCATGTCGATGTAGACCGGCGTCTGGGCGTCGGTGATGCATTGCAGCAGCCCCACGTTGGCGGCGTAGCCGGACTGGCAAAGGATGCCGTCGTCCTTGCCGATCCACTGGGCGAGGCGCTTTTCGAGTGCGCGTACCGGGTGCGTTTCGAGCAGGAAGGAGCCCGACTGGATGACGAATTCGGCGTCTTGCCGGATGGCTGCGGTCTGGGCCTCGATGATGCGGGGATCGCCGGTGATCGCCAGGTAGTCGTTGCCGTTCAGCCGAACGGCATCGGGGCCGGGGTCGCGGCCGTGCACGAGGGAACGCCCGCCCCAGGTGCCGTTCCAGCGCTGGATGAAGTCACGTTCGATGCGGTTGCAAAGGTGGGCGCTGAGCGCGGGATTGGCAGGGGTGTTGACGCGCGTGACCTCGAGCATTTCCATGGGGTTCTCCTGAAGGGAAAGAAAACCCCATTGAAAAAAGAAATGCGTGAAAAATCACACACACCCTGTCAGATCTGACAGGGGTGCTCACGCTTTTTACTCAAGTTTGCTGTTGGCTTTCCGATAAGCGGAGCGCTGATCGGGGCGGGCGGGTCAGTTCTGTCGCCAGGGCAGGCCGTGAAACCGCCAGCCTCCCCGGCGTCCGCGATGGGCATCGGCGTCGGGATCGCCCTCGAAGCCTTCCAGGATGTTGTAGGCCTCCAGGCCCAGTTCGGTGGCGCGCTTGGCCGCAGCGACCGAGCGCACGCCGCTGCGGCACAGCAGCACCAGCTTGCGGTCGCTGGCGGCGGCGCGCACGGCCTGGTCGAAATCCGGGTTGGGGGCCATGCCGGGCCATTGTTTCCAGGCCACGGGGAGCGCGCCGGGCACAAAGCCCACCCATTCGCGCTCGGCATCGGTGCGCACATCGACCATGACGGCATCGCCGGCCTGCACCCATTGCCAGGCAAGCTGGGGTGACACATCCCCCGCATACCCACCCAGCCCGGGGCGGGGTTGCAGCAGCAGCGCCCCGTCCGCGTCGTGCCGCAGGCCAGATGTGAGGTTGGCAGGCACCGCTTCGTCGATGCGGCGGGGTTTGGGCAGGTTCAGCGCCTCCATGAGTGCCACGAATTCGGCTTCGCTTTTGCCGGCGATGCGGGCGTTGGTGGTCTTTTCCTGGCCGATCGACGAGTGCGTGCGTCCCTGGTAATCGTGGCCGGGCCACACCGTGGTCTCGTCGGGCAAGGCAAACAGCACCTGGGTCAGGCTGCGGTACAGGTCGCTGGCGTTGCCCGACTGGAAGTCGGTGCGGCCGCAACCGTTGATCAGCAGCGTGTCGCCGGTGAACACGTGGTCGCGCCACCGGTAGCTCATGCTGCCGGCGGTGTGGCCGGGGGTGTGCAGGGCGACCAGGGTTTCGCCACCGAACTGCAGGGTGTCGCCATCCTGCAGTTGCACGGCGGCGGTGCCGATGCCGCAGCCGACCGGTGCTGCGGTGCGCGCTCCGGCCAGTTCGGCCAGTTTGCCGGCGCTGGTGATGTGGTCGGCGTGGGCGTGGGTTTCCAGCGTCCACCGCAGCTTGAGGCCGTATTCGCGCAAGGTGGCCAGATCGCGTTCGATCTGCTCGTCCACCGGGTCGATGATGACCGCGTCTCGCGAAGCCCGGTCGAACAGCACATAGGTGTAGGTGCTGGAGGCGGGGTCGAACAGCTGGATGGGCAGATGGGCCATGGTGCGTTTCGCCAGGCGGATCAGGAGAAGCGCGAGAGCATTTCGGCCACATCGTCGGCCGGCAGGTCGCCCTGGGCGATGACGCATCCGACCATGCTGAAGAACGTCTTGTCCAGGGCCTTGCGGGCCGCTGCGAGCTGCTGGGCCACCTTTTCGCACTCGGCTTCGGTTTCGATCAGCTTCTGGATGCCGCGCAACTGACCCTCCACACGCTTGAGGCGAAGAATGAGGGCTTTCTTGCGGTCGGGGTCGTGAACAGTGGTCATGGGATGGGGTGCCAGAGGTGGCAGGGTGGCGTGGATGCGCCGGGGCCAGCAGGGAGTCGGCGCCGGGTAGGCGCCTGTGTCGCCAAATTCTAGGGGGCCGGGCAAGGCCGCAGTGACAGGGAGGATACCGGGTTGTGCTCCATGGCGCTGCGGGGCGGCATGGGGTAATATTTCAAATTGACGTTTACGTAAACGTCAATCAGGCGTCAGCCCTATCGCGTTGAATGACGTCGACGATCCACCCGAGAGAGACACCATGACCGACCTGTCCGCCGACTTCAAGGCCCTGGCCAACTACCGTCCCACGAACAAGGTGCGATTCGTCACCGCCGCCAGCCTGTTCGACGGCCACGACGCCGCCATCAACATCATGCGACGCATCCTGCAGGGCATGGGCGCCGAGGTGATCCACCTGGGCCACAACCGCTCGGTGGACGACGTGGTGACGGCCGCGCTGCAGGAAGACGTGCAGGGCATCGCCATCAGCTCCTACCAGGGCGGCCACGTCGAGTACTTCAAGTACATGGTGGACCTGCTGCGCCAGCGCGGCGGTGAACACATCCAGGTCTTCGGCGGCGGCGGCGGCGTGATCGTGCCGGCCGAAATCCGCGAACTGCACGCCTACGGCGTGGGCCGCATCTACAGCCCCGAAGACGGCCAGAAGATGGGCCTGCAGGGGATGATCGGCGAAATGGTGATGCGCTGCGACCGCGACATCAGCGCCTTCGCGCCGAAAGCGCTGGGCGCCATCCAGGGCCACGGCGAAATGCAGTGGCGCGCACTGGCGCAACTGATCACGGCACTGGAGAACGGTCAGGCCGACCGGGCACTGGTCGAGGCCATACGCGCGGCCGCCGCAGGCACGTCGACGCCGGTGCTGGGTATCACCGGCACCGGCGGCGCGGGCAAGTCCAGCCTGACCGACGAACTGGTGCGCCGACTGCGGCTTGACCAGGACGATGCCTTGCGCGTGGCGGTCATCAGCATCGACCCTTCGCGGCGCAAGAGCGGTGGCGCCCTGCTGGGTGACCGCATCCGCATGAACGCGATCGGACCGTGGCAGCAGGGGCAGCGCGTCTACATGCGCAGCCTGGCCACGCGCGACACCAGCAGCGAGATCAGCGCCGCCCTGCCCGACGTGGTGGCGGCCTGCAAGGTGGCGGGCTTCGACCTGATCATCGTCGAGACCTCGGGCATCGGCCAGGGCGATGCGGCCATCGTGCCGCACGTGGACATCCCGATGTACGTGATGACACCCGAATTCGGCGCCGCCAGCCAGCTCGAAAAGATCGACATGCTGGACTTTGCCGAGTTCGTCGCCATCAACAAGTTCGACCGCAAGGGCGCGGCCGACGCGCTGCGCGACGTGGCCAAGCAGGTGCAGCGCAACCGCGAGGCCTTCACGGTCATGCCCGACCAGATGCCGGTCTTTGGCACCATGGCGGCGCGCTTCAACGACGACGGCGTGACCGCGCTCTACCAGGCACTCAAGGCGCGGCTGAGCGACAAAGGCCTGAAGCTCGCCGAGGGCCGCCTGCCGCTGGTGAGCGTGCGCCACAGCACCAACCAGACGCCCATCGTGCCGCCCGCCCGCACCCGCTACCTGGCCGAGATTTCGGACACCGTGCGCGGCTACAAGCAGAAGGCGCTGGGGCAGGCCCGCCTGGCACGCGAAGTGCAGCAATTGCAGGCTAGCGCCCGCATGCTGCACGAGGCCAACCCCGACAAGCAGAACGCGCGCAACGCCGTGCTCGGACTGGCCAGCGAGCGCGAAGCGCGGCAGGACCCTGCGGCGCGCAAGCTGCTGGCCCAGTGGCCCGACATGCAGAAGGCCTACGCGGGCGACGAGTACGTGGTGAAAATCCGCGACAAGGAAATCCGCACTGCGCTGACCACCAAGAGCCTGTCCGGCACCACCATCCGCAAGGTCGCGCTGCCGCCCTACGAGGACCACGGCGAAATCCTGAAATGGCTGATGCTGGACAACGTGCCGGGCAGCTTCCCCTACACCTCGGGCACCTTCGCCTTCAAACGCGAGGGCGAGGACCCGACCCGCATGTTCGCCGGCGAAGGCGACCCGTTCCGCACCAACCGCCGCTTCAAGCTGGTGAGCGAAGGCATGCCGGCCAAGCGCCTGTCCACCGCCTTCGACTCGGTCACGCTCTACGGCAACGACCCCGACCTGCGTCCGGACATCTACGGAAAGATCGGCAACAGCGGTGTGAACGTGGCGACGCTGGACGACATGAAGGTGCTGTACAGCGGCTTCGACCTGTGCAACCCGACCACCTCGGTGTCCATGACCATCAACGGCCCGGCGCCGTCCATCCTGGCGATGTTCATGAACACCGCCATCGACCAGAACCTGGAGAAGTTCAAGACCGAGAACGGCCGCGAACCGACCGACACCGAGGCCGCCAAGATCAAGGAATGGGTGTTGGCCAATGTGCGCGGCACGGTGCAGGCCGACATCCTGAAAGAAGACCAGGGCCAGAACACCTGCATCTTCAGCACCGAGTTCTCACTCAAGGTGATGGGCGACATCGCCGAGTACTTCGTGCACCACGACGTGCGCAACTTCTACTCGGTCTCGATCTCGGGTTACCACATCGCCGAAGCCGGCGCCAACCCGATCAGCCAGCTCGCCTTCACGCTGTCCAACGGCTTCACGTTCGTGGAGGCGTATCTGGCGCGCGGCATGCACATCGATGATTTCGCGCCCAATCTGAGCTTCTTCTTCAGCAACGGCATGGACCCGGAATACACGGTGCTCGGCCGCGTGGCGCGCCGCATCTGGGCGGTGGCGATGAAGGAGAAGTACGGCGCCAACGAGCGCAGCCAGAAGCTCAAGTACCACATCCAGACCAGCGGCCGCAGCCTGCACGCGCAGGAAATCCAGTTCAACGACATCCGCACCACGCTGCAGGCCCTGATCGCCATCTACGACAACTGCAACTCGCTGCACACCAACGCCTTCGACGAGGCCATCACCACCCCGACCGAGGACAGCGTGCGCCGCGCCATGGCCATCCAGCTGATCATCAACCGCGAGTGGGGCCTGGCCAAGAACGAGAATCCCAGCCAGGGCGCCTTCATCATCGACGAGCTGACCGAGCTGGTGGAAGAGGCGGTGCTGGCCGAGTTCGAGAAGATCGCCGAGCGCGGCGGCGTGCTGGGTGCCATGGAGACGGGCTACCAGCGCAGCAAGATCCAGGAAGAGAGCATGCACTACGAGATGCTCAAGCACACCGGCGAGTACCCGATCATCGGCGTCAACACCTTCCGCAACCCCAAGGGCGACCCGGTGCCCGAGTCCATCGAGCTGGCGCGTTCGACCGAAGACGAGAAGCAGTCGCAGCTGGCGCGGCTGGCCGACTTCCATGCCCGCCACGCGGCGGCGGCGCCGGTTCAGCTTGCCCGCTTGAAGCAGGCGGTGATCGAGAACCGCAACGTGTTCGAGGTGCTGATGGATGCGGTGCGCTGCTGCAGCCTGGGGCAGATCACCGGGGCCTTGTTCGAGGTGGGCGGCCAGTACCGGCGCAGCATGTAAGGCAGAGGGCCCCGCCGGGGCCGGATAGTGCGGCGCGGAGGTACTCAGGGGAGCACCGAGGCGGCTCGCCGCTGCTAGACTGGTGCCACGCCATTCCGCGAGCCGTCGGTCCATCCGCCCCAGCCTTGATGCCCTCGAAACCAGAACACCGCGAAGAAAGCGGGCGGGCGCCTGTATCGGCGTTTCCGGCGGCCGGCGGGGATGCGGTGTCTCCGCTTGGACGGCGCTGGCTGCTCACCCTGGCGGGCTGCGCCATGGGCCTTCTGGTGGCGCTCTCGGCGGGCCTGCTGTGGGTGCAGCGCGGAGCAGCGCTGGACCGTGCCCGTGCCCAGGCCCATCGCGAGGTGCTGCGGCTGGCGGCCGAACTGGAGCAGTCGTTGAGGCTGGCGCAGGCCAGCATTGCCGCATCCGGCCGCGAGGTGGGGCCGGATGCGGAGGCCTTGCAGCGCCTGCACCGTCCCCTGGTGGATTCGCTCAGCCTGCCCTTTACCTGGCGCCGTTTGCCAGAGGGCGATGGGCTGGAGGCCGGTTGGCCCGCAGGCGTGTGGCAGCCCGGGCTGGCCCGGGAAGAGGCCGGGCATTGGGTGCTGCCCCTGCGCTGGCGCGACGCATCGGCGCAGCAGGACGGCACGGCGGTGTACGAGGTCGCCTTGTCGCGCGAAGCGTTGCTGGCGCGTTTTGCCTCGGAAGGGTTGCCTGCCGGGGGCAGCATGAGCCTGTTCCGGCTGGAGGACGACGGGGCCACCACGGTACTGGTCCGCCACCCGCTGGTGGCGGCAGAGCAGGGACGCCGGTTGATGGGGCATGTGGCCGATGCGGTCCGGCAGCAGGACTCCGGCGTGTTCGACGCCCAGGCGCAGATCGACGGCGTGCGCCGCATCGTCGGCTACCAGCGCCTGAACGGCGGTGCCCGGCGGCTGGTGGTGGTGTACGCCCTGCCCACACAGGGGGTGCTGGCACCGTGGAACAGTGTGCTGCCGTTGGCCGTCGCGCTGACGCTGCTGGTGGCGGCGGCTGTGGCTTATGGCGCCTGGCGTCTGGACCGGTCGCTGCAGGCGCTGCGTCGCAGCGAACTGCGCTTTCGGTTGGCGGCGTCGCAGGGCCAAGTCTGGGAATGGGATTTTGGCGAAGGCAACATCCAGCCCAGTCACGAGTTTTTTCAGTACCTGGGGTACCCCGCGCCGCCAGCCAGCCAGATGGCACAGACCTTCATGGGTCTGCTGCACCCGGAGGATGGTCCGCGCCTGCGGGAGGTGCTGTTGCGGTTTTTCAACGGTGAGCGGCACTACCGTGCCGAATTCCGGGCCCGGGACGCGCAGGGCCGTTACCGCTGGTTCGACATCCAGGGCAGCGGGCAGACCGGTGCGGATGGCCGGGTCCATTACATGGCGGGCACCATCTTTGAGGTCACCGACCGCAAGGAACTCGAAGAGGCCCAGCGCCAGACGCTCAAGCACCTGGACACGGTGGCGAACGCGGCTTCCGCCCTGTTCTGGACCACCGATGCGCACGCGCAGCCCGAGTGGGTCAACCGGGCCTGGCTGGCGTTCACCGGGCGCGAGTTGGAGGTGGAGTGCCACACGCCCTGGCTGGATGACCTGCATCCACTCGACCGAGAACGTTGTTCCGTCATTTTCGACACCGCTTTTGCGGCCCGTGAGCCCTACAGCATGGAATACCGCCTGCTGCGCCACGATGGCCAGTACCGCTGGGTGCTGGAGCAGGGGCAGCCGCGCAGCGACGCCGACAACCGCTTCATCGGGTACGTGGGCTCGTGCCTCGACGTGACCGAACTTCGCCAGGCTGAAGACACGGCGCGCGAGCGTGGCGACATTCTGGAACGGGTGTTCGGCGTGTTGCAGGACCTGCTTTTTCTTGTAGACGAGTCGGAGACCTTTGTCTTCTTCCAGGGCGGAGCCACCCACCTGCTGCACCGGCAACCCGAGGCCTTTCTGGGCCGCACCATGGCCGATGTCATGCCGGCCGATCTGGTCCAGATGATGCGCACGGCCATGCAGCGCGCGCGCCAGCACGGTACCCAGGAGGTGCAGTACCGCCTCGATGTGCCAGGCGGTTCGCGGCACTTCAGTGCCCGGCTGGCCTGGTTGCCCGGGGCGCGCCAGTGCCTGTTCCTGGTGCGGGACATCACCGAGCAGCAGGCCAGTCACCAGGCCAAGGAGCGCCTCAACGACTTCGTGTTCCTGCTGTTCCGGCTGTCCAGCCGCTTCATCAACCTGCCGCTGTCCCAGATGGACGAGGCCATCGATGCGGCCCTGGGTGACATGGGGAGCTTCGTGCGGGCCGACCGTGCCTACCTGTTCGCTTTTGATGCACAGACCGAAACCGTGACGAACACCCACGAGTGGTGCGCACCGGGTGTCGAGTCCCGGAAGGCGCGCCAGCAGCACCTGCCGATCCAGCAGTTTCCCGCGGAATACTGCGGCCATTGCCATGGTGAAAAGCTGCGGGTGCCCGATGTGCAGGCCCTGTCCCCGGGGCCTCTGCGCGACATGCTGGCCGGGCAGGGGGTGCGCAGCCTCGTGACCTTGCCGCTCATGCAGGGCGAGCTGTGCCTGGGCTTCGTGGGGCTGGAGTCGCTGGACGAGGTGCATGACCACGGCAGCGAGGAGATCACCTTGCTGGAGCTGTTTGCCCAGATGATCGTGAACATGCAGCTGCGGGTGCGGGCGGCCGAGCAGATGCGCCTGATGACCGACCAGCTCGAACAGAAAGTCGAGGAGCGGACGCGGCAGCTCAACGACAGCGTGCGGCGCCTGCAGGCCGTCAATCGCGAGCTGGAGTCCTTCAACTATTCCGCCTCGCACGATCTGCGCACCCCGTTGCGTGGCATCGAGGGGTTCAGCTCGCTGCTGCTGGAAGAGCATGCCGCGCAGCTCGACGAACAGGGCCGCGAATACCTGCGCCGCATCCAGCGGGCCACGCTGCACATGTCCCAACTGGTCAGCGACCTGCTGGCGTACTCGCGCCTGCAGCAGATGACCGAACATGTCGGCCCGATTGGCGTGGCGGCGAGCGTGCAGGCGGTGCTGCAGCCCTTCCAGGACGAAATCGCGGCGCGCGAGGGCCAGGTCACCGTGGACGTTCCCGAGGACCTGGCCGTGCGGGCCGATCCGCAGGGGCTCGCCATTGTCCTGCGCAACCTGATCGACAACGCCCTGAAGTTCACACCGGCCGACGAGGCGCCTCGCATCCGCATCGCGGCCCGCTTCGAGGGAGCGAGGGCGTTGCTGACGGTGGCCGACCAGGGCGTGGGCTTCGACATGAAGTACCACGACCGTATCTTCGGCATGTTCCAGCGCCTGCACCGCCAGGACCAGATCCCCGGCACCGGCATCGGCCTGGCGCTGGTGCACAAGGCGGTGGAGCGCATGGAAGGCCAGATCCGCGCCGAGAGCGCGCCCGGGCAGGGCGCGCGGTTCGAGATCGATCTGCCGGCGGCCTGAGCGCCGCGCAAGCGGCAGGCGGTATGGTTCGTCGCTACCATCGGTGGCGCGCCGTTTCAACCGTTCCCCGGAGGTTTTGCCATGACCACCACCGCCATCAGCCTGCTGGGCGTGCCCACCGACATCGGCGCTGGTGCACGTGGTGCCTCCATGGGGCCCGAAGCGTTGCGGGTGGCGGGCCTGCAGGCGGTGCTGGAGAGCCATGGTCTGGCCGTCGAGGACCGGGGCAACCTGCAGGGGCCGGGCAACCCCTGGCAGCCACCTGTGGCGGGCTACCGGCACCTGCCCGAGGTGTTGGCCTGGAACACCGCGCTGCACGACGCGGTGCTGGCCGAACTGCGGCGCGAGCGCCTGCCCATCGTGCTGGGGGGCGACCACTGCCTGGGACTGGGGTCGATCAGCGCCGTGGCGCGCCATTGCCGCGAAACCGGGCGCACGCTGCGCGTGCTCTGGCTCGATGCGCATGCCGACTTCAACACCGCCGAACTCACCCCCAGCGGCAACATCCACGGCATGCCCGTGGCCTGCCTGTGTGGCTACGGCCCGCCGACGCTGACGGGGCTGGGCGGGCACACCCCCGCCATCACACCCGATGCCGTGCGGCAGATCGGTATCCGCAGCGTGGACCCGGGGGAAAAACGCCTGGTGCACGAAGCCGGCCTGGAGGTGTTCGACATGCGTTACATCGACGAGATGGGCATGCGCCACACCCTGGAGCAGGCGCTCAAGGGGGTGGACGATCACACCCACCTGCACGTGAGCTTTGACGTCGATTTCCTCGACCCCGAGATCGCGCCGGGCGTGGGCACGACCGTACCGGGTGGCCCGACCTACCGCGAAGCGCAGCTGTGCATGGAAATGATCGCCGACACCGGGCGCCTGGCGTCGCTCGATGTGATGGAGCTCAACCCGGCGCTTGACGTGCGCAACCGCACCGCGATGCTGGCGGTCGATCTCATCGAAAGTCTGTTCGGCAAATCGACGCTGATGCGCAAGAAGTGAGGCTCGCGCTGGCGAGCAGGCTCAGCCTTCGCCGACGAGCTCCAGGTGTTCCACCACCGGGGGTTGGGCAAAAAACGGGCCGACGATGGCCCGCCACTGGGTGAAGGCTTCGGACTGGCGGAAGCCCACGGTGTGGTCTTCCAGCGTGGCCCAGCGGATGGTCAGCAGGTAGCGGCCGGGGCTTTCGATGCTGCGGCGGACCTGATAGCCCTGGAACCCCCGGGCCTGGGCGATCACGGTGCTGGCGCCGCGCACGATGGCGGCTTCGAATTCGGTGGCGCGGGCCGGGTCGATGCGGATGTCGGCGTGTTCAAGAATCATGGGTGGGCTGGTGGGTCGAGGGGCCCCGCAGAACCGGCGTGACCGGGCCGCTGCGGTGGCCGACTGGGGTGGATGCGCCGTCAGGCGTGGCGCGGGGAGGACGATTCCCGGATCATATCCACGGCCTTTTCGGCCATCATGATCACAGGGGCATTGGTGTTGCCACCGACGATGGTCGGTATGGCCGAGGCATCGATCACGCGCAGGCCGTCGACGCCATGCACGCGCAGGCGGGCATCGGTGACCGCGCCCGACGCCGGGTCGGGCCCCATGCGGCAGGTGCCGACCGGGTGGTAGATGGTGTCGGCGTGGCGGCGGATGAACTGTTCGATCTGGGCGTCGCTCTGGGCATCGCGCGAGACGGCCGATTCGCGGCAGCCCCGGCTGGCCAGCGCGGGTTGCGACAGCAGGTGGCGCATCAGTTTGAAGCCGCGCACCAGCCGGGCCAGATCGTCCGGGTCCTGCAGGAAGGCCGGATCGATCAGGGGCGCGGCCTGCGGATCGGTGTGGGCCAGCCGCAGCGTGCCCCGGCTGCGCGGCCGCAGCAGGCACACATGGCAGGAATAGCCGTGGCCGAAGGCGGTCTGGCGGCCGTGGTCTACCAGCTTGCCGACCACGAAGTGCAGTTGCAGGTCGGGCACGGCCTCGTCGGACTGGCTGCGCAGGAAGGCGCCGGCCTCGGCGAAGTTGGTGGTGAGCAGGCCCGTTCGCTGGCGCCGCCATTCCCACGCGCCCTGCAGCATGCGGCCGACACCCCGGAGGCTGAGGCCGAAGAGGTCGGTGGCGCCGGGGGCATCGGCCACCAGCACCACGTCGGGGTGGTCGTGCAGGTGGGCGCCCACGCCGGGCAGGTCGTGCAGCACCGGAATGCCCAGGGCCTGCAGGTGCTCGCCAGGCCCGATGCCCGACAGCATCAGCACCTGCGGCGAGCCGAAGGCGCCGGCGCTGAGCAGCACCTCGCCGCCGGGCTTCAGGGCCAGCACCTGTTCGGCCCCGCGCCCACCCTGCGGCCGCCAGGCCACGCCGGTCGCGCGCGGGCGCCCCGCTGCCGGGTCGAACACGATGCGGGTGACCAGGGCTTCGGTGAACACCTGGAGGTTGGGGCGGTCACGGTGCGGCGTGAGATAGGCCTTGGCGGCGCTGAAGCGTTCACCGTTCTTGTGCGTCACCTGGTAGAGGCCCACCCCCTCTTGCTCGGCGCCGTTGAAGTCGGCATTGGCGGGGTGGCCGGCCTGCACGCCCGCCTGGACGAAAGCGCGGGCGAACGGGTTGGGGCTTTGCAGGTCGGCCACGTTGAGCGGGCCGCCCTGGCCGTGCCAGGCGTCGGCGCCGCGCTCGTTGTGTTCGGCACGCCGGAAATAGGGCAGCACCTCGGCCCACGACCAGCCCGGGTTGCCGGCGGCGGCCCAGCGGTCGTAGTCGGTCGGATGGCCCCGCGTGTAGATCATGGCGTTGACCGAACTGGAGCCGCCGAGCACCTTGCCCCGGGGCTGGTAGCCACGGCGACCGCCCAGACCCGGCTGCGGCGTGGTGGCGTAGCGCCAGTTGAGCTGCTGCTGGTGCGCCATGGCGGCCAGGCCCGCAGGGCAGTGGATGAGCACACTGCGGTCGGCAGGACCGGCCTCGACCAGGGCCACACGCACGGCCGGGTCTTCACTGAGCCGGCCCGCCAGCACGCAGCCGGCCGATCCACCGCCGATGATGATGTGGTCGTACATGGAAAGGGAAGATTTTGGAGGCCGGCTCCGCCGAGGCGACAGCCTGGCGGCCTGCCCGGGCCTGGCTGCGCGACAATGCGCGGTGACGGTAGCACAGGGCCGCGATTCCCGCCACCGGGCTTGCGTGTGCCGCCCCTGTGCGACCGGGACCGACCCGTTTTCAGTGCACCTATTTTCCGGAGAACCCTTCATGAGCAGCATCCAGACCGTCGGCATCATCGGCGCCGGCACCATGGGCAACGGCATTGCGCAGGCCTGCGCGGTCAGTGGCATCCGCGTCGTCATGGTCGACGTGGCGCAGACGGCGGTCGACAAGGGCCTGGCCACGGTGGCCGGCAGCCTGGACCGCCTGATCAAGAAAGAGAAACTGACCGCCGAGGGCAAGGCCGCCGCGCTGGCGCTCATCAAAGGTTCGACCAGCTACGACGACCTCAAGGGGGCACAGCTCGTCATCGAGGCCGCGACCGAGAACGAAGGCCTGAAGGTCAAGATCCTGCAACAGCTCGACGGCATCCTGGCGCCCGAGGTGATCGTCGCCACCAACACCAGCTCGATCAGCATCACCAAGCTCGCGGCGGCCACGAAGCGCGCCGACAAGTTCATTGGCATGCACTTCTTCAACCCGGTGCCCATGATGGCGCTGGTGGAGATCATCCGTGGCCTGCAGACCAGCGACGCCACGCACGACGCCGTCAAGGCCCTGGCCGAAGTCCTGGGCAAGACGCCGATCACGGTGAAGAACGCGCCCGGCTTCGTCGTCAACCGCATCCTGGTGCCCATGATCAACGAAGCCTTCTTCGTGCTGGCCGAAGGCATCGCCACGCCGGAAGACATCGACGCCGGCATGAAGCTCGGCACCAACCAGCCGATCGGTCCGCTGGCGCTGGCCGACATGATCGGGCTGGACGTGTGCCTGGCCGTGATGAACGTCTACATGGCCGAGTTCAACGACAGCAAGTACCGCCCGGCCCCGCTGCTCAAGGAAATGGTGGCCGCCGGCTGGCTGGGCCGCAAGACCGGTCGCGGGGTCTACACCTACTGAGCCTGCCGCCGCCGCCCGGGCGCTGCCCGGCCGTCGTTCATCGGCCCGCCCTTTCGGCGGGCCTTTTTCTTGCGACAGATCAAGGGGCCCTGGCGGCGCTTTTCCACAATGGGCTCATTTGTCACCGAGCAGGAGCCCATCATGAGTGCCGTCCCCGTATCGATCGCCGTTTTTGAGTTTCTTGACGACACCCACCGGGAAATCCAGGCCCAGATCCGCGTGCTCGCCGGGCTGGTGGATGCCATCGAGACCGAGGGCCTGAACCAGGCCAACCGCCGCACCGCGCGGGTTGTGCTCGACTATTTCAATGGCGAGGCGCGCCAGCACCACCTGGACGAAGAAAAGCACATCTTTCCCCCGCTGCTCGGCAGCCAGGACGCGGACGTGGTGCAGGCCACCGAACACCTGATCCAGGACCACGGCTGGCTGGAAGAAAACTGGCTGCAGATCGCGCCTTCGATTGAGGCCGCCATGAACGGCAACCTCTGGTTCGACCCGGCCGAGCTGCGCCACGCGCTCGACGTGTTCGAGGCGCTCTATCTGGACCACATCCTGCTGGAAGAGTCTCTGGCCTACCCCGAGGCGCGCAAACGCCTGGCCGCGCTGGACACCGCCGGCATGGGGCGCGAGATGGCGCGCCGCCGCACCCTTCAGCAGGACGAGGTGCGCCGCGCCGCCTGATGCCCCTGCGCGGGCACTGGCGCGCCCACACCCGTAAGATGCAGATTCCTGCATGCGGGGGAGTCCCCCGGGGTATGTCATGAGCGCATTCGACTTCGACCTTTTTGTGATCGGTGGTGGCAGCGGTGGCGTGCGCGCCGCCCGCATGGCCGCCCAGCGCGGTGCCCGTGTGGCGCTGGCCGAAATGTTGGGCCCCGACGGCCTGGGTGGCACCTGTGTCAACGTGGGCTGCATTCCCAAGAAGCTCTACAGCTATGCCGCGCACTACGCCGCCGCGTTCGAGGAATCGCACGGCTACGGCTGGGAGTTCCCAGCCCCGTTTCCCGCTGCGCAGGGTGTGCTGCCCGGCGCTGTTGCCGGTGGCCCGGCGGATCAGCGCGTCAAACCGGTGCTCGACTGGGCCCGCCTCAAGGCCAACCGCGCCCACGAGATCGCGCGCCTGAACGGCGTGTACGACAACCTGTTGCGGGGTTCCGGCGTGACGGTGCTCAACGGTTTTGCCCGCATCGAAGGGCCGAACACCGTGGGCCTGGCCACGCTGAACGCCGACGGCTCGCCCGGGCACCAGACCTTCACGGCGGCGCATCTGCTCATCGCCACGGGCGGCACACCGCACGTGCCGCATTTCACCGGGCGCGAGTTCGTCATCACCTCGGACGCGGTGTTCGATCTGGAGCCCTTTCCCCGCCGGCTGCTGATCGTCGGCGGTGGCTACATCGCCTGCGAGTTCGCCTCCATCTTCAACGGCCTGGGGGCGGCGGTGACGCAGCTCTACCGCGGCGAGCAGGTGCTGCGCGGCTTCGACGACGAAATCCGCCACTTCGCGGCGGCCGAGATGGTCAAGTCGGGCATCGACCTGCGCCTGAACGCCGACGTGGTGTGCGTGCACCAGACCGACGAAGGCCTGCGGGTCGATCTCGAAGGCGGCAGCCAGGTGCTGGCCGATGCGGTGCTGTACGCCACGGGCCGGGTGCCCAATGTGCAGGGCCTGGGCCTGGACACCGTGGGCGTGGCCCTGGGGGCCAAGGGCGAGGTGCGGGTGGACGAGCACTACCGCACCAACGTGCCTTCCATCTACGCGGTGGGCGACGTCACGGGACGGGTGCAGCTCACCCCGGTGGCACTGGGCGAGGCCATGGTCGTGGTGGACGCCTTGTTCGGCCCCGCCGCCGGCAAGGTGCAGCGCAGCATGGGCTACGACTTCATCCCTACGGCCGTTTTCACGCACCCGAACATCGGCACCGTGGGCCTGACCGAGGCGCAGGCGCGCGAGCGGCATGGCGACATCACGGTGTTCCGCAGCGAATTCAAGGCCTTGCGGCACACGCTGTCGGGCAGCAGCGAGCGCACGCTGATGAAGCTCATCGTCGACACCGCCAGCGACCGCGTGGTCGGCTTGCACATGGTGGGGGCCGAGGCGGGCGAGATCGTGCAAGGGTTTGCCGTGGCGCTCAAGGCGGGGGCGACCAAGGCGGTGTTCGACGCCACCATCGGCATCCACCCCACCGCCGCCGAAGAGTTCGTGACGATGCGCGAACTGGTGCGGCGCTGAAGCCTCAGCCGGCCAGCCAGCCCAGGCCGGCCACCACCAGCAGCGTGTGCAGCCACAGGCCGGGCGCGAGCCAGGCCAGGTAGCGCCAGCCACCCACCAGCCCCGCGGTCAGGCTCTTGCTGGCCGCGTGCACCAGCAGCGCCGCCATGACGGCCCAGACCACGGCCTGCCCGCTGTCCGGCGTGGCCGCTGCGAAGGCGGCCGCCAGGGCCGAATGCAGGTCGGCCAGCGCCGCCACCAGCACGCCCGTGAACAGACCTGCATCGCCCAGCCACTGGCGCAGCAGGTGCACCAGCACCTGCACACCGGCGAGCAGGGCGGCCACGGCCGCTGCGCCCGCCAGGCTGAACAGGTGGTCGCCCTGGGCCGCGGCCAGGCCCTCGACATGGGGCGAGGCGATCGGAGCTTCTTCCACATGGTGAGGGGCGCCGCCGCGCAGCAGCAGGGTGCCCCAGGCGGCCGCCAGCAGCGCCCCGGCCAGTGCCGGCAGCCAAGTCACTGACAGCCAGGCGGGCTGCACCGCCGAGGCCACCAGCAGCATCTGCAATTGCGTCGACACACAGGACAGCAGCCCGCCGCCGGCCATGAGGCGGGCCTGCCCGGGGTCGTTGCGTGCGGTCAGGCCCAGCGTGGCGATGGTGGCGGTGCTGGACACAAACCCCGAGGCCAGCGCCGAGAGTCCCACCGCCTGGCGGGCGCCGAGCAGCCGGTTGGCGATGTGCGCCACCGATTGCACCGCCAGCAGCAGCACCAGCAGCTGCATCACCACGCGGGGGTTGAAGCTGCCGCCCCAGAGGGCGTGGTCCGGCACCAGCGGCAGGGCCATCAGCACCAGGGCGGCAAGCAGGATGCCGTCGCGCAGTTCACCCGGCCGCAGCCACTGCACGGCCCAGTGGTGCAGGCGCGCCCGCGCCGCGAGCAGGCCGGTCATGGTCACCGCCAGGGCGGCGGCCAGCGGCGCGCTCCAGGTGGCGAGCATGCCCGTCAGGTAGGTCAGCAGCAGCGCGATTTCGGTGGTCACGCCCGGGTCGCCGGAGCGGTCGCGCTGGTAGGCCAGCAGCCCGAGGCCAGCCACGAAGGCGGCTCCCACGGCCATGATGCCCGGCTGCCGGGTGAGCGCTGCCGCGGCGCCCATCAGCCCCGCGAGCGCGAAGGTGCGCATGCCGGCAAACGCCCGGTCCGGCCCGCTGCCCTTGCGCCGCTCGCGCTCCACGCCCACCAGCAGGCCGGCGCCGAGCGCCACGGCCAGGGCGGTGGCGGTGCTGGCGGTGGCGGTGGTGTCGAATGCGGGCATGGGCGTGGATCTCCTGCGCGGGACTTTAGCGCCAGCGCCCGCAGCGGGGCGCAAGTCGTCGCACAATAGCCGCCTGTCTGTCCACCGATGCGTCGCCGGCCCTCGCGCGCGGCGCCTGTTGCCCCACCCATGTCCGCCGAAACGCCCTCCCGCCCGCACACCAGCCTGCCCGAAGGGCGCGAACTGGTGCTCAAAGTCATACCCATGCCTGCCGATTGCAACGCCAACGGCGACATCTTCGGTGGCTGGGTCATGGCGCAGGTGGACCTGGCGGGCTCCGTGCTGCCCGCGCGGTACGTCAATGGCCGCATGGCCACGGTGGCTGTCAACCAGTTCATCTTCAAGCAGCCCGTGCGGGTGGGCGACATCCTGAGCTTCTACGCGCACATCACCCGCCTGGGCAACACCTCCATCACGGTGCAGGTCGAGGTCTTTGCCGAGCGCTTCCGGGCCCAGGGCCAGTACGTCAAGGTGACCGAAGCCAGCCTGACCTACGTGGCCATCGACGACAGTGGCCGGCCCCGGCCGATTCCCCGGGGCGAAGGCATGGTCCTGCCGGACTGACACCCGGGTGCCTGCCCACCCCGGGCTGGCCCGCTTGGCGCAAACGGGGCGATTTCCTATCATGGTGTCCACGGGCCCAGGCTGGCCCGGGAGGTGTGCGGCCATGCGTGTCATCGACGACCTGCCCCCGGTGAAACGGGGTTTCTGGCACCACGCCGGCGTCTCGCCGTGCGCGGTGGAGATCGTGTGCCACCACACGCTGCTCGGCTCCGACGACAGCGACGACCCGCCCGAACTCGCGTTGGACCGGCAGGTGGAGTGTTACTACGTGCGCTACCACACGCCAGAGCCGGTGCCGCCCTGGTTCAACGGGGGCGTGGCGCTGTCGCTGCGCGAAGCGGTGTTTCTGGCCGAACGCCGCCTGGGGCCGGTGGTGTGCTGGGTGGATTAAGGGGCAGGGCCGCCACGCGCCATCGCTGCGCGGGTCGCCGATGCGCAAACCCCGTCATTTCCGCGCGGGCGGGCATTCGCTGGGCATTCTTTCAGGGGGGCAGCCCCTGGCTGGGCGCCCGATGGCCTGGCCAGCGCGCGCGCCAGGCGCTGTAGATGTGGTCGGCCAGGGCTTCGCTGCCGGTCTGGTGCTGCCGGGTGGCGGCGCGCATGGTGTCCGGGTCCTGCACGCTGTCGGGGTGCCGGGCCATGGCCTGGGGGTAGACCGTGCCGGGATGGCCCAGCCAGGCGTCGATCTTGGCGGGGGTGATCTCGATGTGGAACTGCATCGCCAGGTGCGGCCCGATGGCGAACGCCTGGTGCGGGCAGGCCGGTGACGCGGCGATCAGCTCCGCCTGTGGCGGCAGCTGCACGAAGCTGTCGGAGTGCCACTGGTAGACCGTGGCGGTCGGCCCGTCGCCCAGCCAGCGCCGGGCGGCCTCGCTGCGGCCCACCTGCACGGGCAGCCAGCCGATTTCCGGTTGCGGCAGCGTCTGGACCCGCCCGCCCAGTGCGCGTGCCATGAGCTGCCCGCCCAGGCAATGCCCGATCACCGGGATGCCCAGAGCGTCGGCCTCGCGGATCAGGGCTTCGGCCTGCCGCAGCGATGGGCGCTCGTCGTTGGCGCTCCACTCGCCGCCCAGCACGGCCAACGCCCGGTAGCGCGCGACCGAGGCCGGATAGGGCTCGCCCGCCTCGGCGCAGCGCAGGTCCCAGCGCACCCCTTGCCGGTCCAGCCACTCGCCCAGGTAGGCGGGGGTGTCTTCGCGGGTGTGCTGCAGCACCAGCACTTCGGCGGCTGGGGCGTCATCGGGGAAAGGCAGGTCGGCGGCGGTCATCCGCCCCATGATAGGAAGTTTCGTCGCTCCGCATGGGGCCAAAGGTGGCTGGACAGACCGGCACACGGGGGCGGACCATCGGCCGTTCCTGCGCCGGCAGGAACCCGGGGTTTCGGCCTCGGCGTCGCCCGGCCTGGATGCCTGCCTGCGCGGGCATGACGGCACGCAATGCGGATCGGCTGCGCTACCCACACCTGGATGCCCGCCTGCGCGGGCATGACGGGGTGGCGGTGGGTTGGGGGGCTTGGGGCGTCTGGGTTGTCTGGGGGATTCCGCATGCAGGGCGGGGAAGGGGCGCCCAGCCGGCTCAGAAGCGGCCGTGGCGGCCCTGGCCCTGGGCGAAGCGGGTGGCGCCGTCCAGCGCGTCGGGGATGCGGGCCTTGCCGCGTTGCCATTCCTGCTGCAGGGCGTCGCCCAGCGGCAGATCCCACTGCGCGTAGGCGCTCTCGCGGTCGGCCCGCATCGTGGCCTGCGGGAAGGCGGCCAGTTGCCGGGCCAGCGCGATGGCGGCATCGCGCGCCTGCCCGGTGGGGACCACGCGGTTGGCCAGGCCGATGCGCAGCGCCTCGTCGGCGCCGACCTGGCGGCCGGTGAGGATCAGGTCCATCGCGTGGCCCATGCCGATCAGGCGCGGCAGCCGCACCGTGCCGCCATCGATCAGCGGCACGCCGAAGCGGCGGCAGTAGACGCCGAAGTAGGCGTCGGTTTCCATCACGCGCAGATCGCACCACAGCGCCAGTTCCATGCCGCCGGCGACCGCCGCACCGCTGACGGCCGCGATCACGGGCTTGCCCAGGCGCAGGCGCGACGGCCCCATGGGCCCCAGGGCCTGCGGGTCGGCGCTGTCGAAGTCCAGATCGGCCAGCGGTCCGGCTTCGCCGCGGGCGGCCAGGCGGGCGCCGTGCTGCAGGTCCCAGCCGGCGCAGAAGTGGCCATGTGCGCCGTGAAACACCGCGACCCTGGCGTGGGGATCGGCGTCAAAAGCCAGAAACGCCGCATGCAGGGCGCGGGCGGTGTCGCCGTCCACCGCGTTGCGCACGGCGGGGCGGTCGAGGGTGACGACGGTGATGTCGTCGATCTGTTCGGTGTGCACGGGCATGCCGGCATGGTGCTGGCACCTTCGCGACTGCGGCTCGGGGACAACCCCTAGCGCGAGTCTCCGGGTCGACAGCTATAACCCGCTCAGAGGCCGGGGCCGCGCCATTGCGCGGGTGGCAATGACCTTCCCCGCACCCACAGGAGACCACGGCGTGCAACTGCTGCAACTGCTGATCAGCGGTGTGGCCCAGGGCTGTATCTACGGATTGATTGCCCTCGGGTTCGTGCTGATCTACAAGGCGACCGAAACGGTCAGCTTCGCCCAGGGCGACCTCATGATGGTCGGCGCCTTCGGCGGGCTGCTGACGATGACGTTGCTGGGCTTTCCGTTCTGGCTCGCGGTGCCCGCGGCCGTGATCGGCATGGGACTGTTCGGCATCGGGCTGGAGCGCCTGGTGATCCGGCCCATCCTCGGCCAGCCGGCTTTTTCCATCGTGATGCTGACCATCGGCGTGGGCTACGTGCTGCGTGGGGTGATCACCATGATCCCCAACATCGGCACCGACACGCACACCCTGGCCGTGCCTTATGCGGGCGAGGTGCTGCGCCTGGGCGACTTGGTGCTCGCGGTGGAGCAGCTCATGGTGATCGGCGTGACGGCCGCGCTGTGCGTGGCGCTGTTCGCGCTGTTCCGCTACAGCAAGCTGGGCATTGCCATGCAGGCCTCGTCGCAGAACCAGCTGGCAGCCTATTACATGGGCATTCCGGTCAAGCGGCTCAACGGGCTGGTGTGGGGGCTGGCGGCCGGGGTGGCGGCCATCGCCGGGCTGCTGCTGGCGCCCATCACCTTCGTGCACGCCAACATGGGCTTCATCGGGCTGAAGGCCTTTCCGGCCGCGGTGGTCGGCGGCTTCGGCAGCCTGCCGGGCGCGATCGTCGGCGGGCTGGTGATCGGCATCGTCGAAGCGTTGTCGGGGTTTTACCTGCCCGAAGGCGTCAAGGACATCGCACCCTACATCGTGGTGCTGCTGATGCTGGTGCTCAAGCCCAACGGTCTGTTCGGTGAAAAGCTGCGCAAGAAAGTCTGACCGGAGCCCGCATGCGCTTTATCTTCAAGACCGATTACGACCAGGACATCCGGCTCGCCAAACACGGTGGCCACCGCTTCTGGTATGGCCTGCTGGGGCTGGGCCTGGTGGCCGCGCCCTGGGCCCTGCCCGAGTACTGGCTCGCGCAACTGACCTTCGTGCTGATCTACGCCATCGTCGGCCTGGGCCTGATGCTGCTGGCCGGCTTCACCGGGCTGTTTTCGCTCGGGCACGCGGCTTTCCTGGGCGTGGGCGCCTACACCGAGGCGGTGCTCAGCAACGCGGGCTGGCCGTTCCCGGTGTCCATCGCCTGCGCCGGCCTGCTCTCGGCCGCCGTGGGCATGGTGGTCGGGCTGCCGGCCCTGCGTGTCAAAGGCATCTACCTGGGCATGGCCACGCTGGCCTTTGGTTTCATTGTGGAAGAGGGCATGGCGCGCTGGGAGTCGGTGACCGGTGGCAATTCCGGCCTGCTGGTCAACCCGCCGTCGCTGGGGGGCTGGACGCTGGACACCACCGAGTCGTTCTACTTCCTGTGCCTGGTGCTCGCCGTGGGGGCCACGCTGGCCATCGTCAACCTGCTGCGCGCCCCCACCGGGCGGGCCTTCGTGGCGATCCGCGATTCGGAGATTTCGGCGCAGAGCATGGGCATCCATCTGGCGCGCTACAAGACGCTGAGCTTTGCGCTGTCGGCGGCGCTGGCGGGCATCGGCGGGGCGCTGTATGCGCACAAGATCCAGTTTCTTTCGCCCGAGCAGTTTTCCATCATCCAGTCGATCGACCTGCTGCTGATGGTGGTGATCGGTGGGCTCGGTTCGGTGCACGGTGCCTTCCTGGGCGCGATCTTCCTGATCGTGATGCCGCAGCTCATCGCGCTCGGCAAGGACTACCTGCCCGAAGCCATCGGCCAGTCCACCGGGTTGCAGGGCACGGTGTACGGCCTGGTGCTGATCGCCTTCGTGCTGTTCGAGCCCATGGGGCTGTACGGCCGTTGGCTCAAGGTGCGCACCTGGTTCCAGTTGTTCCCGTTCTACCGCAAGGGCATGTTCAAGCGGCAGAAGTCGTTCCAGAAATCGGACCGCCTGAAATGAAGCACTTCCTGTTGTCTCGGCCCACGCCTGCCGCGTCGTTCCCGCGCAGGCGGGTAGTGCATGGCGGGATGCACGCCCTTCTGGCGGGATCGTGCCTGGATGCCCGCCTGCGCGGGCATGACGGGATTGGGGTGCTACATCGCGGGCCCGGGACGGTGCACCGCGCCCAAGCTGCGCTGAATGTCCGCGCTGGTGGGAGCTCCCGGGGCAGCGGCCACCGGGGGCGCTCACGCGCCGGCACCCGCCCTGCCACGGCCCCGGGAGCCTTGACATGACCCACGCACAACCCCAATCGACCGAAGTGCTGCTGTCGGCCAAGCACCTGAGCGTGCGCTTCGGCGGCGTGCTGGCGGTCAACGACGTGAGCTTCGACGTGAAGCGCGGCGAGGTGTTCACGCTCATCGGCCCCAACGGTGCCGGCAAGACGACGGTGTTCAACCTGATCAGCCGCATCTACACGCCCACCAGTGGCGAGATTCAGTACCTGGGCCCGCACGGCTCGCTGCGCCTGACCGAGCAGCCGCCCCACCGCATCGCGGGGCTGGGCATCGCGCGCACCTTCCAGAACATCGAGCTGTTCGAGCACGCCACCGTGCTGCAGAACCTGCTGATCGGCCGGCACACGCACCGCCGCAGCGGCCTGTGGAGCGAGATGCTGTTCACCGGCCGCACGCGCCGCGCCGAGATCGCCGCGCGCGAAAAGGTCGAGCAGGTGATCGACTTCCTCGACCTGCAGCACCACCGCGAATCGCTGGTGGCGGGCCTGCCCTACGGTGTGCGCAAGGTGGTGGAACTGGCGCGCGCGCTGTGCACCGAACCGCGCCTGCTGCTGCTGGACGAACCCTCGTCGGGCCTGAACGTGGAAGAGACCGACGACATGGCCTTCTGGATCAGCGACATCAAGAACGAGCTGGGCATCACGGTGCTGATGGTGGAGCACGACATGGGGCTGGTGTCCAAAGTGTCCGACCGCGTGCTGGCCATGAGCATGGGCGCCGAGCTGGCCACCGGCACGCCGGCCGAAGTGCAGCGCCATCCGGGCGTGGTCGAGGCCTACCTCGGCACGGTGGACGACGTGTCCAGCCTGCGCCGCGAGGCCGGTGGCGCGGTGCGCGAAGGGGTGCGGACATGACGGCGCCCGTGACCGACCACGCCGTGCTCAGTCTGCTCAACGTCGAGAGCGCCTACGGCCCGATCAAGGCGATCCGCGGCGTCAGCCTGCAGGTGCGGCGCGGCGAGATCGCCACCGTGCTCGGCAGCAACGGCGCCGGCAAGACCACCATCCTCAAGACCATCAGCGGCATCATCGACCCGCGCAAGGGCTCGGTGGAGTTCAAGGGCGAGAACATCACCGCGCAGGACCCGGCCTTCATCGTGCAGCAGGGCCTGATGCACGTGCCCGAAGGGCGCGAGGTGTTCCCGCTGCTGAGCGTGCGCGACAACCTGCTCATGGGCGCCTACACGCGCAGCGACCGCGACGGCGTGGCGCGCGACATGGAACTGGTGTTCAGCTACTTCCCCATCCTCAAGGAACGCGCCGCGCAGGACGCCGGCCTGCTCTCGGGCGGGCAGCAGCAGATGCTGGCCATCAGCCGCGCGCTCATGGCCAACCCCGACCTGATCCTGCTCGACGAACCCAGCCTCGGCCTGTCGCCCAAGCTGACCAAGGAAATCTTCGAGATCGTGGTGCGCATCAACCGCGAACGCGGCACCACGCTGCTGCTGGTCGAGCAGAACGCGAGCATGGCGCTCAACGCCGCCGACTACGGCTACGTGCTCGAAAACGGCCGCATCGTGATGGAAGACACCTGTGCCCGCCTGCGCGAGAAGGAGGACATCAAGGAGTTCTACCTGGGCATGAAGGAAGCCGGCGTGCGCGCCGACCGGCGCTGGAAGAAAAAGAAAACCTGGAGATGACCCTGTTATGAGCTACCTCTGGGACCTGGCCCACATCCAGCCGCAGACCGAGAGCGTGCTCGACGGCGACAACCTGGCCGCGATGTTCTGGAACGCGGTCGAACGGCGCGGCCCCGACGTGTGGCTGCGCCAGAAGAACTACGGCATCTGGCGCAGTTGGCGCTGGACGCAGGTGGGTGACGCGGTGCGCGAGATCGGCCACGGCCTGCTGGCCCTGGGCTTCGGCAGCCGCGAGACCGCCTCCATCCTGTCGAACACCAACATCGAATGGGTGCTGAGCGACCTGGCCGTGCTCAGCGCCCACGGCGTCTCCAACGGCATCTACCCCACCGACGCCGCCGAGCAGGTGCACTACCTCTGCCAGGACTCGCGCACCACGGTGCTGTTCGTGGAAGACGACGAACAGCTCGACAAGGCGCTGGCCGTGCGCGATCAACTGCCGCTGCTGCGCCACATCATCGTCTTCGACATGGAAGGCCTGCGCGACTTCGACGACCCCATGGTCATCAGCCTCGATGCGCTGCGCGCCCGTGGCCGCGAGCACCACCGGGCGCACCCGCAGGCGCTGAGCGAGCGCGTGGCGGCGGTGCAGCCCGACGACCTGGCCATCCTCGTCTACACCTCGGGCACCACCGGCAAGCCCAAGGGTGCCATGCACAGCCACCGCGGGCTGGTCTACACGGCACGCGGCTACAACGCCATCCTGCCGCGCTTCGACAGCGACGAATGCATGTGCTTTTTGCCGCTGTGCCACATCGCCGAACGCATGGGCGGCGAGTACTTTTCGCTCTACACCGGCGCCAAGCTCAACTTCGTCGAAAACCCCGAGACCGTGCCGGAAAACGTGCGCGAGATTGCGCCCACGGTGTTCACCGCGGTGCCGCGCGTGTGGGAGAAGTTCTATTCCGGCGTGATGATCGCGCTCAAGGAAGCTGGCGCCGTGCAGCAGGCCGCCTACGCCTGGGCCATCGGTGTGGGCCAGCGCGTGGCCGACCACGTGCTCAAGGGCGAGGCGGTGCCGGCGGGCCTCAGGCTCCAGTTCCGCGCCGCGCGCCTGCTGGTGCTCGACAACGTGCGCAAGCTCATCGGCATCCACCGCAGCCGCTTCCTCGTGACCGGCGCCGCACCCATTTCGCCCGAACTCGTGCGCTGGTACCTGGCGCTGGGCGTGCCCATGCTGGAGGTCTGGGGCATGACCGAGACCTGCGGTGCGTCCACCGGCGTGCCGGTGCAGCGCATCAAGCCCGGCAGCATCGGCCCGGCCGCGCAGTACAACGAAGTGCGGCTGGACCCGCAGACCAGCGAGATCCTGGTGCGTGGCCCCAACATCTTCATGGGCTACCTCAACCTGCCCGAAAAGACCGCCGAAACCATCGACGCCGACGGCTGGGTGCATACCGGCGACGTGGGCGTGGTCGACGACGAAGGGTTTTTCCGCATCACCGACCGGATGAAAGACATCATCATCACGGCGGGCGGCAAGAACATCACGCCCAGCGAGATCGAGAACGAACTCAAGTTCTCGCCCTACATCACCGACGCCGTGGTCATCGGCGACAAGCGCCCCTACCTCACCGTGATCATCATGATCGACCAGGAGAACGTGGAGAAATACGCGCAGGACAACGACGTGCCCTTCTCCAACTACGCCAGCCTCACGCGCGCGCCGGAAGTGCAGCAGCTCATCCAGGGCGTGATCGACGCCACCAACAAGAAGTTCGCCCGCGTCGAACAGATCAAGACCTTCTGGCTGCTCGACACCCAGCTCACCGCCGAGGACGAAGAGCTCACCCCGACCATGAAGCTCAAGCGCAAGCTCGTGCAGCAGAAATACGCGCCGCAGATCGAGGCCATGTACGGCTGAGGCGCGGCGGCCCGGTTCCCTTCCCGATCCCTCCAAGGAGACACATCATCATGATGAAAGCCCGACTTACCCTGACCGCCGCCGCGCTGGCGCTGTCCGCCGGAGCGGCGATGGCGCAGTCCCAGGGCGTGAGCAAGACCGAGATCACCATCGGTTCGATCCAGGACCTTTCGGGCCCGCTGGCCGGCTTCGGCAAGCAGGTGCGCCTGGGCATGATGCTGCGCGTGGATGAAGCCAACGAGCAGGGCGGCGTCAACGGCCGCAAGCTCAAGCTGCAGGTGGAAGACTCGGGCTACGACCCGCGCAAGGCCGTGCTGGCGGCGCAGAAACTCGTCAACCAGGACAAGATCTTCGCCATGGTCGGCCACATCGGCACCGCCCAGAACATGGCCGCCATGCCCGTGCAGTTCCAGAAGAACGTCATCAACTTCTTCCCGGTGACCGCCGCACGCGAAATGTACGAGCCGCTGCACAAGCTCAAGTACTCCTTCGCCGCCACCTACTACGACCAGATGAAAGGCGCCGTGCCCAAGCTGGCCAAGGAAAAAGGCGCCAAGAAGGTGTGCGCGCTGTACCAGGACGACGAATTCGGCCTGGAAGTCTTCCGCGGCGCCGAAGACGGCCTGAAGGCCGCCGGCATGCAGATGGGCGAAGTCACCACCTACAAGCGCGGCGCCACCGACTTCGCCTCGCAGGTGCAGAAGCTGGCTTCGGCACAGTGCGACTTCGTCGTGCTCGGCACCATCATCCGCGAGACCATCGGCGCCATCGCCACCGCCCGCCGCCTGGGCTTCAACCCTACCTTCATCGGCTCCAGCGCGGCCTACACCGACCTCATCCACAAACTCGGCGGTGCGCCCATGAACGGCCTGTACGCCACCATGACGGTGCAACACCCGTACCTGGACGAGGCCTCGCAACCCATCCGCTTCTGGGCCAACAAGTACAAGACCAAGTTCAACGAAGACCCGACCGTCTTCTCGGTCTACGGCTACAACGCGGTGGACATCTTCATCAAGGCCGCCAGCAAGGCAGGAGCCAACCTCAGCACCGACAGCTTCATCAAGGCGATGGACAGCATGACCGTGCCGCCCGACATCTTCGGCGGCGCCGAGCAGACCTTCTCGGCCACCAAGCGCCTGGGCAGCAACGCCTCGCGCCTGTCGCAGATCCAGGACGGCCGCTGGAAAGTGGTGTCCGACTACGTGAAGAACTGAGCGGCCGGCGTTGCCGCTGCGCTGACACAGCATCGCCGGGACTGTCCAGTCTGGCCCGGCGCTTCGGCCGCCGCGCTTTGCGCGAGCGGCCTTTTTCTGCGCGGCCGCCCATCCATGGCGTCTGCGGTGTGCGGCACGACCGCCGCGAGGCCGGGCGGTGGGGCCGCCGGGAGCGGGGGCGCCGGCGCTGTGGGGCGGGCGCGGTGTGGGGGGCGTTAGGCCACGGCCTTCTGGGCGCTGCCGGCGCGCTCGCCGGGCACTTCGCACAGGCCCAGGGTGCGCTGAATGTGCACCGTCTCCAGCCCTTGCCCAATGAACACCAGCACGGTGCGGCGCGCCTCGAATGGGCGCCACATCATGCCGCCGTTGATCTGCACCAGCCCCTGCACCCCCTGAACGACCAGGCGGCTGCGGTGGTTCAGCGCGTGCACGATGCCTTTGCAGCGCCACAGGCGCGGGCCGTAGTGCCCCACCAGCGCATCGATGGCGGCGTTGAGCAGGTCAAGCTCGAGCGGCGCGTCGCTCACGTAGACGCAGGCGCGCACGTCCGCCGTGTGCCGGCCGGCGCCCACGGGGCGCCACTTGCCGTCGCCCTCCGTCAAGGGGCGCAGGTGCGTGAGCGCCTGCCGCAGTTCCTCCGCCGGCACGTAGTCGTTGGCAAAGCCCCGGGTGTCGAACACGTGGTCCACCAACTGGCGCACCGGCACGGTGTTCAGATCCGCCTCGAGCACGGGCGCGCGCGGGTTGATGCCCGCCAGCAGCGCCCGCACCTCGGCCAGCGCGTCGGGCGCCAGCAGATCGGTTTTGCTGACCACGATGCGGTCGGCATAACCGAGTTGGTGCTGGAACTCGGTGCGCTCGGTCTGCTGGGTGGCGTGCGCCGCATCGACCACGGTGACCACCCCGTCGAGGTGGTACCAGGCCTCGATGGCGGTTTCGGCCAGGAAGGTCTGGATCACGGGCCCGGGGTCGGCCAGGCCGGTGGTTTCGATCAGCACCCGGTCGAAGTTCAGCCCGCGCGCCTGGGCCCGCTGCACCAGCTCCTGCAGCGCGTTGGCCAGGTCGCCCCGGACGTTGCAGCACAGGCAGCCGTTTTCGAGCTGGATGATGGTCTCTTCGCCGGTCTGGCTGAGAAACTCGGCATCCACGCCCACCGCGCCCAGTTCGTTTTCGATCACCGCGATGCGGGCGCCGTGGGGTTCGCGCAGGAAGCGGTTGACCAGGGTCGTTTTGCCGCTGCCCAGCGAGCCTGTGACGATGGTGACGGGGGTGGTCAGTCGTACAGCCATGCGGGAAGTCCTTCGTCTACTTGGATGACCAGGGCGGCACCGGTGTCGCCGGCGGCGCAGCCGGTGAACATCCCGATGCCGCCGCCGGCGTCGTGCAGCGCGTGAATGAGTTCGGTGACCCCGCGCAGCCCCGTGGGGCCTTGCGGGTGGCCGTAGATCAGGCTGCACCCGTAAGGGTTCATGCGCTCCAGGGGGAAACCGGTCTGGCGCGCAAACCAGGTATCGTTGACCGCAAAGGGGTTGTGCGTGACCACGTATTTGACCTCGCTCAGCGCGATCCCGGCTTCGGCCAGTGCCTGCTGGGCCGCGGTGGTGGCGGCCTTGGGCATGCGGGCGCGCTCGGTCCGGGTGTGCGCCACCGACAGCAGGCGCGCCACCGCGCCGCCCTGCCCGGTCAGGGCGAGCGCGTGCTCCACCGTGGTGACCAGGGCGCCAGCGCAGCCATCGGCCGGATGGGTCTGGGTGCCGGGCGTGACCACGCCGCGCGCCTGCACCGGGTGCAGCCCCGCCAGCCCCTCGTGGGTGTAGGGGTGCACGCCTTCGTCGGCGTCGATCGCCAGCGTGCGGCCTTGGCGCTGCGGCAGGCGCACCGGTTGCAGGTAGCGCCGCTGGATGGCGCGGTCGTTGGCCAGTGCCGCCTGGTATTGCGACCAGCGCAGCAGGGTGAGGTCGTCCAGCTCCGCCCGGCTCATGCCGCCGTCGGCGGCCACGTTCTCGGCGGTGATGAGCATGGACTGCCCGGTGTTCGGATCGGCGGCGAAGTTGTCGAGCACCCAGTGTTCGAGCGCCGGGCTGCCGCCCATGGACTGGCTGCGCGGGTAGACCAGCAGCGGGGCGTTGCTGGTGCGGTCGGTGGCGACCACCAGTTGGGTGCCGCCCCCGCCCAGCTCCACCTGCTGGGCCGCCACCGCCAGGCAGGCCACGGAGGTGGCGCAGGCCTGCGCGATCTGCGTGCCACCCAGATGCCCGAGGCCCAGGCGCGCGGCCAGCCAGGGCGGGCCGTAGAAGCTTTGCGGCTGGGGAATCGTCAGGCCCAGCACCAGGCCGTCGATGGCCTCGGCCGCGACCTCGCGCTGGGCGAGGGCGGCCGCGGTGACGCCCGCCGCCAGGTCCAGGCTGGACACGTCCGCCAACGCGCCTTGCCAGCGCACGAAGGGCGAGGACCAGCAGTGCCGCACGGGGATGGCCGCGTTTCTGAACAGCATGGCGCGCTCCTGTGACCGGTTCAGCGGGCGGGCGGCGCGCTGCGCACCGCCAGCAGCGAGTTTTTGTAGGCGCTCTTGGGCAGCGAGCCCGGGGGCGTCACGGTGACCCGCACGCGCACCTGCATCTGGTTGCGGATTTCCGACTCGATGGCCTGCCCCAGGCCCGCGTACTGCGCCGCGGCCACGCTGGGCGAGGCCTCGACGTCGATGGCGATGGGGTCGTCGAAGCGGACCTGGTCGGCGCTTTCTTTCCAGATGCGCAGCATGGGCTCCACGTCGGCGGCAAAACGCGCCGTCACCAGATCGCGGATGGCGGTGGGAAACACGTTCATGCCTTTGTAGATGAGCATGTCGTCGGTGCGGCCGATGCAGCGGATGCGCGGCGAGGTGCGGCCGCAAGCGCAGTCCACGCCGACCACCAGCGCATGGTCGCGCGAGCGGTAGCGGACCATGGGCGTGGCCTCGCGGTTGAACGCCGTGTAGACGATTTCGCCGGTCGCGCCCGCCGCCCACGGCAGCACGTCGCCGGTGGCGGGGTCGATCAACTCGATGGCCACGTGCTTTTGCGCGTTGAAGTGCATGCCCTCGTGCGCTTCGCACTCGCCCCACATGGCCGGAATCACGTCGCCCAGCCCCATGACTTCGCGCAGGTGGCCGATGCCCAGGCCCTGGGTGATGCGCTCGCGGATGGTGGGCTGGTTGAGCCCGGGCTCGCCGCCGCACAGCACCTTGGCCAGGCGCGACGGCACCCCGGTTTCCTGCCCCACCGATGCCCATTGCTCGGCCAGGTAGAGCCCGAACGAGGTGGTCGCCAGCAGCGCGGTGCAGCGCAGGCGCCGCATCTCTCGCAGAATCCGGTCGGTGGGGAAGCCGCCCAGCCAGGCGAGCGTGGCACCGATGCGCCGGAAGCCGTCGGCGTAGGGCAGGCCGCCGGCCACCATCGGCAGTGCCACCAGGTGGGCCACCACGTCGTGCGGGCGCAGACCGGCCGTGTACCAGGTGTTGGCGATCGCGTCGGCGAACATGTCACTGTCGTGGCGCGTGAGACCGTAGTACAGCGGCTTGCCGGTGGTCCCGCTGGAGCTCAGGGTCTGCACGATGTCCACCAGCGGCACGGCTTGGTTGTCGCCCAGGGGTTGCTCGTCGCTGGCGCGGTCCTGCGCTGCGCGCACGTGCTCTTTGAGGGTGAAGGGCAGGGCCTGCAGGCCGCTGAGGTCGCTCAGAGCGGGGTCGGCCGGGGCCGCCCCGAGCAGCTCGCGGTACAGGCCGGAGCGCGCGCGGATCGCGGGCAGGGCCCGGGCGATCTGCTGCGCCTGCCAGCGCTCGACCTCGGCCCAGGCCAGGGTCTCGAGCTCGGCGTTCCAGTAAGAGGGCGTGTCCCGCACCATGTCAGGCGCCTTTCAGTCGAGCCAGGCGTTGCACCAACCCGGGCAGCTCGTGCGCCGGGGGCACTTCTTCGGTGGTGGTCACCAGCTTTTCAAGCGGGCCGGTGGCCAGGGCCTCGGGCCAGTGCTGCGGGTCGCCGCTGAGGGCCTGCCCGTGCGGCCGCATCAGCGCGGCGCTGCGCTGCGTGGCGCCGGGGCAGGCCACCATCTGGGCCGGCCAGCTTTTGAAGCCGGGGTCCTGCACCACCAGCACCGGCGCCACCCGGTGAAAGCGCGCCACGTTGCCGGCCGTGCCCAGCGCGTCTTTCCAGCAGTCGACCTCGCCCGGGGGCGGCGCGGCCGCCTCGTGGAACTGCACGCCGTGCACCCCGGTTTCGGCAAACAGGCGCACCAGCACGGCCAGGCCGCGGCCCAGGTGCTCGTACAGCGCTTCGGCGTCCAGCCCGGGCTGCGCCTGGCGCAGCGCGGCGGCCAGGGTGGACGGGCCCTGGAAGGCCGCGATGACCACCGGTTCGCTGGCGTCGGCCTGCCATTGGCGCACCGCCTCCAGGGAGGCCTGGACGCGCGCATCGGCGGCCAGCCGGTCCGCGCAGTCGCCGCTGTCGGGCGCCCCCAGCGCGGTGGCCAGCGAGCCGTGCGGCGCGCTGCAGAACACGGCGTCCGTGCCCAGCATGCGCCGCAGCTCGGCCACGTTTTTGCGCAGCCGGGTGCCGTCGCGCGCCATCAGCTCCGGGTCGATGGCCTCGATCTGCGCGGCCACGCCAAACAGCAGGGGCGCGAGCAAGGGGGGGTGGGGCCGACCCACACCCCGTGAGAGATCCTGCATGCGTTGCCGCCACATGTTGGTCTCCCGGGCTCAGGCACGCAGCAGCGGCGTGATCTCGCGGGCGTCGGGCCAGCTGCCGTAGTAGGTGAGGATCTCGTCGCGCGGCTTTTGCTGGAGCCACTCGGCCTCGAACTCGTCGTAGCGGCGGCCCCGGGCCTTGCGCGCGGCCAGCGCCTGCTGACGCAGGGCCGCGGTGCGCTCGGTGTCCACCCGGCGCTGCGCTTCGTTCCAGGCCACCTGGTAGACGAACTCGGCGGCCTTGGGCGAGATCACGCCTTTGATGATGTCCTGCTCCACCGCAGAGGGGTCGCGGTCCAGCGGGTCGCCGTAGCCCGTGCCGCCGCAGCTGAAGGCGAAGGTGGCCACGTCACCGTTGTTGTAGGGGCGCACCGAGCGGCCCTGGAACTCGATTTCGTAGTCGCCGGCGATGGGCCGCTCGGTGAGCAGGTCCTGCACGTCCAGGTTGAGCGCCTCGCTGCCTTTGGTCATGAGGGTCTTGACGTTGGCGTTGCGGATGCCGATGCCCGGCACCGTGCAGGGCGCGTAGCCGCCGAACAGCGGCTGGGGCGTTTGCAGCTTGGTGTTGTCGGCAATGGCCATCATGTAGACGGCGGGCACGTGGTGGGCCACCCACATCTGCACCGTGCCCACGCCCCCGCGGTACTTGCCGTGGCCGCAGCTGTCCTTCCAGTGGTTGGACAGGGGCACCAGCAGCGGGAATTCGTTTTCCACCTGCTCGGTGTTGGGCGCGCGGCCGAACACGCACCAGGGGAAGCCGAAGGCGTCCATGCCGTCCTCGGTGGGGCGGGCGCCCTGGCCCTCGGTGTTGATGCTGTAGGCCAGCATGTCGGCAAAGGGTGCGCCCCACTGGTTCAGACCCGCGAGCACCAGCGCGTTGCCGCCGTTGCCCATGGAGGCGCCGCTTTGTTTCCACAGGCCGGTGGAGAACATGGCTTTGGCGCAGCTGTTGTGCACCGCGCTCATCACTCCGGAGGAGATCATCACCGAGCACGAGGTGGCCGCCAGCGGGTCGGGCGAGAGGCAGGTGCGCGTGCCGAACTTGAAGTCGATGGGGGCGAAGGTGCCGTTGCTGATGGGCAGCGCGTGGAACAGGTACTCGTAGATGTAGTTCGAGAAGTGCGCGATGGCCGCCTGCGGGTGCGCGTTGTACGGCGACGGCGTCTCGGGGCCCGTGGCCGAGAGGTCGACCAGCATGCGGTCGCCCTTTTTCTCGATGGTCATGGAGCAGCTCTTGACCAGACCTTGCTTGAGGCCCACGGCATCGCTGAAGGTGACGCAACGGTATTTGCCGTCGGGCCACTGGTCGATCAGGTCGCGCGCGCCCGCCTCGGCCTCTTGCAGCATCTTGCGGAACAGGCCGGTGAGGTAGTCGGGGCCTTCGCGGTCGCACAGCTCGATCAGGCGGGTGCGCACGCGGTCGGCCGTGGTGCAGCGCGCCTTGAGGTCGACCGCGATCATCGAGGGCGCCCGGATGCCGAAGGCCACGAACATGGACACCACGTCCTCGTCGAGCTGGAAGTTCCGGCCGATGCGCATCGGCGGAATGTTCATGCCCTCTTCGAAGCGGGAGGTCGCGGACACGGGCATGCCCCCGGGCTCGATGGCGCCGGTCTCGGTGGTGTGCACCAGCGCGGCGGTCCAGGCCACGAGCTTGCCTTCGTAGAACACCGGCATGCACACCATCTGGTCGGGGTTGTGCACCCCGCCGTACACGGCGTCGTTGGCGAACCAGAGGTCGCCGTCCTTGAGCTCGTTGCCGTAGGTGGCGAGGATGTACTTGATGATCAGCGGCGGGATCACCGCGTGCAGATAGGTGCCGCAGCTGCCGTTCACCAGGTCGCCTTCGGCCGTCATGATGCCGATCAGCGAGTCACCGGCCACGCCCATGGCGCAGCGGCACGAGCGCACGAACACGTCCATGCCTTCGTCGAGGATGTCGTTGGTGCGTTGGAAGCCGATCTCAAAGGTGGCGGGGTCGATCTGCGCAGCCAGGTCGAGCTCGCGCTGCGAAGGGGGCGAGGGCTTGAGCCATTCGAGCTTTTGCTCAAGGGTAGGGATGGCCATGGTCATGTCTCCTTGTTGGGGGGCTCAGGCCGCGACGGCGACTTGGGAGGTCACGCGCTTGCGCGGAGGCGGCGGGTTGATCGCTTCGAGGATGCCCAACCCGTGTTTGTCGATGTCGAAACGTTGTCCGGGCGGCACCACGATGGTGGTCAGCTCGGCTTCGATCACGGCCGGACCGACCACGCGGTTGCCGGGCTGCAGTTGCTCGAACTGGTAGACCGGCGTGTCGGCCCAGGCGCTGGTTTCGGGCCAGTAGGCGCGGCGCTCGCCGATCTGGGCCGCGGCCGGGTCGGCACCCTGCAGCGGGAACTCGGGCACTTCGGGCTTCCAGGTGGGCACCGTCACGCGCAGCACGAAGTTGTCCAGGAACACGCCGCCCGGCTTGTTCACCACCAGGGGCGAGAACGACTCGCTGAATTCGCGCTCGAAGGCATCGTAGATCGCCTGGGCATCCTCTGGGCCGTCGATGCGCAACCGGGGCGAGGACGCGCGCTTGAGGTTGACCTGCCCGCCGTAGAGCATGTCCAGCTCCAGCGTGTACTGGGCGTCGGCGACGTCCAACCCTTCGGCCACGAGGTCGGCCTGGGCCTTTTCGATCAGCGCTTCGACCGTGCTGTTGAACGCTTGCGGATCGACCACCAGGCGTTCGCTCAGCGGCTCCATGAAGACCATGCGGCGGCTTTGCTCGTACATGTGGACGATGTCCATGATGGAGCTGCCCATGGCGCAGAACACGGGGGCGGCCGGGAACATCACGGCCTTGGGCACGTCGCCGCGCAGACCGCTCATGTGGGTGGGGCCGGCGCCGCCGAAGGCGAACAGCACGAAGTCCTCGGGGTGGTAGCCGCGCATGTGCACCTCGCGCTTGATGGCGCCGGCCATGTTCTCGTCCACCACCCGGCGGATCAGGGCCGCCGCTTCGATGGTCTCGATGCCCAGGGGCTGGGCCACCTTCTCGCGGATGGCCTTCTCGGCCTTGCTCTTGCTCAGCGGCATGCGGCCGCCGTAGTAGGAGTCGGGGTTGATGTAGCCGAGCACCACGTCCGCGTCCGTCACGGTCGGCTCGGTGCCGCCGAGGTCGTAGCAGACCGGCCCGGGCATCGAGCCCGCGCTGCGTGGGCCCACGCTCAGGCGCCCGCCCTCCACGCTGGCGATGGAGCCCCCGCCGGCGCCCACCGAGATGGTCTGCATCATGGTGACGTTGACCATCCATTTGTCGATGACCGGGCGGAAGGTGTAGTTGCGCACGCTGCTCTCGACCACCAGCGCGACGTCAAAACTGGTGCCGCCCACGTCGCCGGCGATCACGTTCTTGAAGCCGAGCTTGTTGGCAAAGTAGGCCGACCCCATCAGGCCGGCCACCGGGCCGCCGTTGAAGGTGCGGCTGGCCGGCGTCTTGAAGATGTCGGCCGATCCGCCGGAGTTGTGGATCATCAGGAACGCGCCGCGGTAGCCCTTGTCGCGCAGCTTGTCCCAGGTCGCGCCGATGTCGTTTTGCATCGAGCGCTGCAGGTAGGCGTCGAGCACGGCCGTCATGGTGCGCTCGTACTCGCCGATCTTGCTGACCACGCTCGAGGACAGCACCACCGGCACGAAGCCGATGTGGTATTCCTTGTACTCCTCGCGGATGATCTCGCGCACCCGCCGCTCGTGCACGGGGTTCATGAAGCTCCAGAGCAGGGAGACCACGATGGCCCGGGCGCCCCGGTCCATGAGGCTGCGCAGCTTGCGGCGCACGTCCTCTTCGTCCAGCGGGCGCACCACCTGGCCGGCGGAGTCCACCCGCTCCCGCACGCCCAGGATGAGCGAGCGGTCGATCAGCGGGTGGGGTTTGTTCTGCACCGCGATGTTGCGGCGCTCGGCCACGCGCTGCCCGTCGGTCCACTGCGCGCCGCGGCCGATCAGGATCGCGTCCTCGTGGCCTTCGGTGGTCAGCAGGCCGATGCGCGGCCCCTGGCGCTGCAGCAGGCGGTTCAGGGCCACCGTGGTGCTGTAGCGGATGATGTCGATCTTGGGCAGCAGCTCCTCCACGGTCAGCCCGACCTTGTCGCCACCGGCTTCGATGGCGTTGAGGAAGCCGATGGACAGGTCGTGCGGCGTGGTGGGGCACTTGGCGATGTGGCGCTCGCCGTCCAGCGTGAGCACCAGATCGGTGAAGGTGCCGCCCACATCGATGTCGACGGAGTTGATGAAGTCCTTGTCGGTCTGCGTGCTCATTGGGTCACCTCCACGGCCTTGATCAGCTTGCCATCCCGAATCACCAGCTCACCCTTGGCCAGACGGGCCTTGAGGCTGTCGACGTCGAGCTCGATGTCGTGCGTGATCGGGTGTCCGGGCGGCAGGTATTCCGTCTCGATCTGCCGGGCGCATTCGGGGCAGTAGAACTCGAGGATGCGCACCCAGTCCTTGTCGGGCGCGAAGGTGTATTCGCCTTCGATCACCGGGTTGTGAATTTCTTCGGGCATGCGCTCGGCCACGAGGCAGCCGCGCTTGTAGTTCTCCCGCGCGCCGATGAGCGCGGTGCCGCAGTCGTGGCAGTGCCACTGCTCGTCGTTCATGTCGAGATCCAGGTACTCGGTGAAACGGATTCGTTCGTGCATGACGTTGTCTCCTGTGTTCGTTTCGGGGGGAAGGTCCAGGCTCAGTGGGGTTGCAGGCGCGCGTTGCCGTAGTCGTCCACCACCAGACGCCAGCCGGCGGGCACCGGGCAGGTCAGCGTCGCGCCGTTGACGAGGGCCGGGCCGTCGATCGCATCGCCGACGTTCAGGCCCTCCCAGCGGTGCACCGGCACCGGCTGGCGTGCAGCGGCCGAGAACCGGGCGTCGCGCTGCTCGACCGGCTGCGCGGGCACCTGCTCGGTGCGTTTGCTCATGCCGTGTGCGCCGACCACAAACCGCGTCGACAGGCGCAGCGCCAGCATGCCGTTGCCGGCCTGCGCGGCTTGTGCCACCGCGGCCTGCAGCGCGGCCATGGCCTCGGTGTCGCTGACGGCACCGGTCTCGGCGCGCACCGTCGACACGTCGGCTTCGGTCGAGCCAAAGTCGATCTCCCAGGTGAACCGGGCTTGGGTCGGGTCGAAGCCCTCGCCGCGCAGGTCGCGGTCGGCCTGGGTGTTCAGGGTGCTGACCAGGGGCAGCAGCGCCTGGGCGCTGGCGCTGTCCCAGGGCTGGTCGATCCCGCGCTCGTAGCTGTGCACCACGTCGGAGATGGCCGAGCCGAAGGCGCTGAACACCGGGCCCAGGTTGAAGGCATAGGCCGGGGCCATGCCCAGCTTCTCCGCCACGAACGCGGCGAACATCGGGCCGTTGCCACCGAACGAGAACAGCGCGCAGCCCTGGGCTTGCATCCCGCCTTCCTTGAGCGTGTTCGACACCAGCTCCGCCATCATGGCCACGGCCTCGTCGCGGATCGACAGCGCGGCCACGTCCACCGTGACCCCGAGCGGCTGGGCGATGTGGCGCTCAATGGCGGCCTTGGCCAGCTCCAGCTTCAGGGTGCGGCGCCCGCCCAGGAAGTTGCTGGGGTCCAGGTAGCCCAGCACCAGCAGGGCATCGGTCAGCGTGGCCTGTTCGCCGCCGAGGCCGTAGCAGGCCGGGCCGGGGGCCGCGCCCATGCTTTCAGGGCCGAGCGTCACGGTGCCTTGCTGGACGCGGGCGATCGAGCCACCGCCCACCACGGCGGAGCGCAGCATCGCGAACGACGTCTGCACGGGGATCTCCATCAGCTCGCCACCGCGCTGGTACACCGGCGCGCCGTCGCGCACGATCGAGGCCTTCGTGGTGGTGCCGCCCACGTCGAAGCACACCGCGTTGCTCACGCCGTAAAGCCCCGCCATGTAGGCGCCGCCGAAGGTGCCGAACACCGGCCCCGATTCGATCGTGTCCACCGCCTTGGTCTTGCCGATGCGGGCCACGCCGCCATTGGTGTTCCCGATCAGCAGGGCACCGTGCCAGCCGTGTTCGTCGCGCAGCAGGTCCTCGGCCTTGAACAGCGAGGTGGCCAGTTGGGCGTGCGTGTAGGCGTTCATCACGGAGTAATGCACGCGGGTCTGGTCGTGGCGCAAGGGCGCCATCTCGCTGCCCAGCAGCACCGGCACCGAGCCGATGATGTGGTCGGGGTACTGGTCCTCGATCACCGCCTTGATGGCGCGCTCGGCGCTGTCGTCCGGGAACGCGTTTTCCATGCACACGCAGATGCGGCGCACACCCGCTTCGAGCAGTTGCTTGACGCCGCCCAGGATGTCGGCCGCGCTCGGGTTGGCGGGCAGGCCGATCACAGCGCCATCGGACACCAGCTCGCCCACGATGGTCGAGCGGCCCTTGCCGTAGAGCGCGGCTTCCTGACCCTGGGCCACCATCACCCCCACCTTCGAGCCGCGGCGCTCGCCGAGCACGTTGGTGGTGATGGTGGACGACCAGCGGATCAGATCCACCTGGCGCAAGAAAGCCTCCACGCTGGGGTAGTCCATGGCCTTGGCGGCTTCCTGCAGGCACGCCAGGAACGACAGGGTGTAGTCGTGGGGCGTGGTGTCGACCTTGAACGCGTGGCGCGTTGCTCCGTCTGACACCAGGGCATCGGTCATCGTGCCGCCGGTATCGATGTCCACAGTGAACATGCTTGTCTCCTGTTTGAGGTTCTTCGATGCGGCCCACCGGTCGTGGAGCCTGCCTTGGCATGTTCGGGCGCTGCGCGCGAAGCGGCATCGGGAAGGATTACCTAGCCCCTAAAGCGAACCCGTAGTGCGGCGCAGCATAGGGAAAACCCCGTCGAATCCCCGGCGAAAACCGCGCTGGACAACGCTGTAATCGCCCGTGCATGACGCCTGTGACACCGACCCTTCCCCCCCACATGGCCCGCGAGGCGCTTGACGAGGTCGGGCGGCCCGGGCTGGAGTTCCCCTGGCAACTGGTGCTGGAGAACACCATCGTGGGCGTGGGCTACATGCAGGACCGCAAGTTCATGTGGGCCAATGCCCGCATGGCCGAAATCTTCGGCTACCTGCCCGGGGAGATGGCGGGCATGGCGGTGCGCCACCTTTACGCGTCCGTGGAAGACTATGAAGACGTGGGGCAACTGATGGCCCGCGCGCAGCCCGATGCCTTCGTCACCCACGAGCGCGCCATGGCCTGCAAGGACGGCTCGTTGATCTGGTGCCGGATCTCGGGCCGCTTCATCCACCCGGGCGAGCCGGCCTCGCCCTCGGTCTGGGTGGTGCAGGACCTGAGCGACAAGAAAGAAGCCGAAAACGCATTGCGCCGCATGAACCAGCGGCTGGAGCTGACGGTCGAGCGGCGCACCACCAACCTGCGCCGCACCAACGAGGCGCTGAAGGCGGAGATCGAGCGCGGCCGGCAGTTGCAGGAAACCGCGGTGGCCAGCCGCGAGAAGTACCGCACGCTGTTTCGCCACATGCCGCTGGGGGTGTTGGTGATCGATGCCGAAGGCGCCATCTCGGAGTTCAACCGCACGCTGCAAAGCTACCTGGGGGCCGCCAACAAAGCCCGCGTGGCCGAGCTCTTTCACGACCCCACGCGCGTGGTGCAGCCCGACGGCCAGACCTTGTCGCTCTTCGCCCTGCTGGCCCAGCACCGCTCGATCCGGGCGCCGCATGTCGAGCGCTTCGAGTTCGCGTGGGCCGCGCCCTCGGGCAAGCGGCGGGAGATCTCGGTCATCGGGGCGCCGCTGACCAGCGCCGGGCAGGGCACGGTGTTCACCTTCGCGGACGTCACCGAGCAGGCGCGGCGGCGCGAGCGCGAACACGAGCAGCAGCAAGCGCTGGCCCACGCCGCCCGGCTGTCGCTGATGGGCCAGATGGCGTCGGCACTGGCCCACGAACTCGGCCAGCCCCTGAACGCCTGCCAGAGCTACCTGAGCGGCCTGCGGCACCGCATGGCGCCCGAGCTGGCACGGCGGCCGGAGGCCGAAGCCGCGTTGCACAAAGCCATGGACCACCTGGAGCAGGCCGGCCAGATCATCCGCAACGTGCGCGGCTTCGTGACCCGGCAGCCCGTGGGGTTCGACCCCGTCGACCTGGTCGGCCTGATCGAGCAGACCCGCGCGCTGCTCGAGCTGCCGGTGCGCAGCAGCGGCACCCGCATCGACGTGGTGGTCGAGGGGTTCGAGCCGGGCCGCGCGGTGGTGGCGCGGTGCAATCCGGTGGAGATCCAGCAGGTGCTGGTGAACCTGCTCATGAACGCCATGGACGCGATGGAAGCGATCCCCCGCGCGCAGCGGGTGATCGGCTTGCGTCTGCACCCGGGCGCCCGTAGCATGCTGTGTGTCGACGTGTCCGATCAGGGGCCAGGTGTCGCCAGCGACATGGCCGCGCAGATCTTCGAGCCGTACGTCACCTCCAAACCCAGCGGCCTGGGCATGGGCCTGATGATCAGCCGCACCATCTTGGAGGCACACGGGGGCTCGATCAAGCTGGTGCGCTCGCGCAGCCCGGGCGCCGTCTTTCGTTTTACGCTGCCCGAATGGAGGTCCCACCAGTGAACACGGGTTCTGATGCCGTGACGGTTTTTCTAGTTGACGACGAGGCCAGCGTGACCGCGGGGCTCACCTGGCTGCTGGAGTCGGTGAAGATCCCGTCGCGAGCGTTCTCGTCCGCCACGGGCTTCCTGCAGGCCGTGCACGACTTCAGCGGCACCGCGTGCGCCGTGGTGGACCTGCGCATGCCCGAGATGAGCGGCCTGGAGCTTCAACAGCAACTGATTGCCGACGGCATCGAGTGCCCGCTGGTGTTCCTGACCGCCCATGGCGACGTGCCCGCGGCGGTCAACGCCATCCAGGCCGGCGCGGTCGATTTTGTGCAGAAGCCCTTCAACCCGGACGCGTTCCTCGCGAGCGTGCGCAAAGCCATCCGACTGGCCCGCGAACGCCGCGAAGACCAGGACATGCACAAAGACGTGCGCCAGCGCCTGGAGCACCTGTCCGCCCGCGAGCGCGACGTGCTGCAAGGGCTCGTCGACGGACTGACCAGCAAGGAAATCGCGCGCCGCCTGAACATCAGCCCCAAGACGGTGGATGTGCACCGCGCCAACGTCATCCGCAAGATGGGCACCGAGCGCAGCGCCGAGCTGATGCAGTTGCTGGGCCGGCAGCGGGATGTGATCGCCGAGAGCCGGCGCTGAGGCGTTGGGTGCCTGGCGGGGTGGTGGTCAGCGTGTTGACCCTGCCATGAGTGGTGAGCACGTGGCGCGTGCATTGAGCGCTGGGCCCGCCCGCAGGGCCCGTGTTCACCCCCCGCCCAGGCGCCGGGCTTCCACCTCGAACGGGTTGTCGCGGTAGGCCTCGCGGCCGCGCAGCCATTGCCAGGCGCCGGCCAGCAGGTAGGCGGGCAGGAACAGCGGGCCCCAGCGTTCGCACTGGCGCACGTGCACGCGTTCGTGGGCGCGCAGTTGCCGCATGGCGTGGTCGTGGGTGGCGATGACGACGTGGCCGAAGGTGATGGCCGCGAAGGGCCAGCGGTGCCGCGGCGGGTGGCGCAGGGCAGTGATTTCGAGCACGCCGCCCACGCGCCGCAGGCGCGCGCCTGCGGGCATGAGCAGCAGCCCGAACGCCAGGCCGATGAGCGTGTTGGGCGCGGCCCAGGCGCGCCGCGCCCAGCGCTGCAGGGTGGCAGCGGCGGTGCGACGGCGTCGGCGCGGGGTTATGGCCGCACCAGGGTCAGGGTGTCACCCACGCGCTGGCGGGCGATGTCGGCCGGGTGGAAGGGTAGGCTGTGCCAGCGTCGGGCCGAGAATTCGCGCAACTGGTCGTTGGCGTGTGGCGAAGCTGGGTTGGTCGACTGGCCGTAGGTCAGGATGGCCTGGGCCACCGGGCCGTTGCTGTCGAAGGTCACGGTCTGCACATAGCTGGTGCCGTAGTCGATGCGCAGGCCACGCGCCGTGATGGGCGCCGGTTCCTGGCGGCCCAGGTTGTTGAGCACGCCTTCAAACTCTTCGCCGCCGTGCAGGGCGATGGCTTCTTCGGTGATGTCGGGGCTCTGCACGCTGCCCAGGGTGGCGTCGAGCGCAAAGCCGCTGCCGCGGATGGCCTTGACGGCGCCGTCCAGCGCGGCCCACACCTTGGCGGCGGTGGCCGCGTCGGCCATGTTCAGGCCGGCCGGGGTGGCCACGGGTTGTTGCGGGTCAAAGGGCACGCGGTAGACGCCGGGGATGTTGCGCGCCGTGCGCCAGAACTCGCGGAACACGTGGGCACCGCGCGATTCGATGTGGTTGTGGCGGTCCCAGCCTTTGAGGGCGGCGCAGCCGTCGCGCGACTCGGGCGTCGGCGCCTGGGTGCAGGCGCGCAGCAGGTCGGGCACGATGACCGAGGCCATGAAGTTGCGGTTCTGGAACAGCTGGCTCTGGATGGCGGTTGGCGTTACCTTGCCGCGGGCGAGCATCTCGGGGATCTCGGTCAGACCGGCGCGGGTGCGCGGGCGGCTCAGGCTGGCATCACCCACCATGGGCGAGATGCCGTCGAAGGTCTGCCCCGGGTGGGTGTAGTAGAAGCTGTCGTTGCTGTTGTGCACCCAGTCGCTGCGGAAGGCCACGGGCATGCGCTCGATGGGGATCAGCCCCGGCACGGGCGAGCGCGGGTCCTGCTGCCAGGCGCAGTCGGCGCGTGCGCCGTTGAGCACGACCAGGCCGGCCGCTGCGCGCAGGGCGGCAGCAGCCTGGCTGGGCGTGCAGCGGGTCAGCTGTGCGGCGTCCACGTCGGGCACCACGCTCACATCGGCGTACATCGCGGTGCCCTGGCGGTCGGCGGCCAGGGTGTTGACCCAGGGCATGCCCAGGTTCTTTTGCGCGCGGTGCAGGTCCTGCACGCTGCGAGCGCGCGCGAAGGCCAGGGCGGTGTCCATCATGCGGGTGTTGCCGGTGTTGGCGTCGCGCAGGGCGTAGGCGGCCTTGGCGTTCCAGGTCAGGCCGGCGCGCGGGATGATGACCAGCGGCCCCCAGCGGCTGGACCACACGGTGTGCTGCACGGTCTGCGGCTTGCCGTCGGCGCCGGGCAGCGTCAGGCTGACCTGGCGCGCGCTCATCTTTTCGGGCTGGCCGTCCACCAGGTAGCTGGTGGGGTCGCCGTCGACCAGGGTCAGCTCGTACAGCGTGAAGCGCTTGCCGGTCGACACGGTGTGCGACCAGGCGACGTCTTTGTTGAAGCCGATGGACACCATGGGGTAGGTGCCGATGCCCACGCCCATCACGTCCATCTGGCCAGGAATGGTCAGGTGCATTTCGTAGAAGCGGTTGGGGCCGCTCCAGGGGAAGTGCGGGTTGCCCAGCAGCATGCCGCTGCCGTTGGCGGTGACGTCCTTGCCGAAGGCCCAGGCGTTGGAGCCCAGCGGCGAATCCAGCAGGCCCACGTCGCGCAGGGCCTGGGCGGCGTCGGCCAGGTCCACCGGCGCGGCGGCAGCCGGTGCCTGTGCGGTCTTGGGGGCGGGCCGGGGCGGCTGCGCGCCCAGCATGCCGTCGGCCAGCGCGGCAATGCCGGCCTGCACCGCCACCACTTCGGCCAGGCGCCGGTACTGCGGCAGCGTCATGGGCTGGACCCACGGCTTGCCGCGGCAGGCTTCGGGCAGGGTGGCGGCGTTGTCGGCCAGGAAGCGGTTGTAGCCGGCCACGTAGCCGCGCGCCAGGGCCTGTGTTTCGGCGCTGGTCTGCGCCCAGGCGCCTTCCAGCGCGGCGTCGTCCATGTGTGCGGCGACGAACAGGTCGATCTGCTGGTTGGGGAGGTAGCGACGGCCCAACAGACCGGTGGTCTTGGGGCCGAAGGTGGCGCTGCGCTCACCGCGCGCGGTGACCAGGCTGTCGGCCGTCATGCAGACGTTGTCCTGCGCGTAGGCATAGGCCACACCGTAAGCGAGCGACTCGGGGTCGCGCGCGGTGACGTGCGGAATGCCGTAGGTGGTGCGGGTCACGGTCACGCTGCGCTCGCCGGGCATGCCGGGGCCGCTGGCGCAGCCGGCCAGCAGGGCGGCGAGGGCCAGCGCGGCGGCGCTGGCGGGCAGGGGAATGGCCCCGGGGGAAGATCGGGACGGGGTAGCGGTCATGGTTGTCTCCTCGGTGAAATGGGCCGGCGCGCTCCGTCCGCTGGGCAGCACGCGCGTGCTTTTTCATGCTACCGGCGTGTGCGGGGTCCTGGTGATGGCAATCTGGCCGTCAGTGGTGGCAATATCGCCATCTTCACCATGACGTCATCGCACCCACGCCCTCCGCCTCTGACTCGCTCCGCCGCTTCGCTGCCGGTGCGGGTGGGCATTCTCTGGGGCGCGCACAGCCTGGCCGCCAACGTCTGGGCCGTGGTCGACGTGCTGCGCGCCGTGTCGATGCTGGCCACGGCGCGCGACGCGCCGCCGCCCGT